>CAMRVW010000001.1 GCA_947054185.1 uncultured Rikenellaceae bacterium
ACTTCTTGGAACTATCTGTTTTTAGTGTCAAGGTGATATAACCATAGTCTGACGATGTCCATCCGCCGTGCCATCTTTTGCCGCTCAGCCCTTATTGTCTGCCGCCCCGCCTCCACACCCTTTCCGCAATGGCCTTGGCCCCGTTTTGACATCATTCAGGCACCAACCACAAGGGTCAAAAACAGATATGTCATAAATGTGAAAGACGCATGTCGAAACATATTTATGACATTACACTCTTAGTCTTTGCTCTCAAAAATATCAAAAGGGGGTCCGAGACCCCTCTGTGACCCCTCCCCCGGAAGGGCCGCCGGAGGCAGTTCCCGCAAAACAATAAGAGGCAGTGCCGGCAAATCAAAACGGCAGTTCCGCAAATAAGAGGCAGTGCGTCAAGAAGCGAAGATATTCTTTTGTCGTTTAGTGGCATTGTTGTATCTTTGCGCATCAACAAACGTTTCTTATGAGTATATACGACAAGGTTGAGGAGTATGACGACGAGGCTGTCGGGGAGATTGCCGGTCATTATCGCGCCCTGCTCTCCTTACTGGGAGAGGATCCCTCTCGTGAGGGGCTTGAGAAGACACCTGTGAGGGCTGCCAAGGCGATGGCTTTTTTCACCAAAGGATATGACGAAGACCCTGAGCAGATATTGCTCTCGGCACGGTTTCGCGAGGAGTATCGTCAGATGGTGATAGTCAAAGATATAGAGCTTTATTCTCTGTGCGAACACCATCTGTTGCCCTTTTACGGCAAGGTGCATGTGGCATACATTCCCAACGGATATATCGCAGGGCTGTCTAAGATTGCGCGCGTGGTCGAGGCGTTTGCCAGACGCTTGCAGGTGCAGGAGAGGCTTACGGTGCAGATACGCGACTCCATACAGAAAGCCTTGCAGCCGTTAGGCGTGGCCGTGCTGATAGAGGCCAGCCATATGTGCATGCAGATGCGCGGAGTGCAAAAGCAAAACTCGGTGACCACCACATCGGCCTTTACGGGGGTGTTCCTCAAAGAGATGAAAACACGTGAAGAGTTTATTTCACTAATCAAATAATAACACAGATGAGCGGATTTTTTGGATGCGTGTCGCGCAACGAATGTGTGGGCGACGTATTCTATGGCACTGATTACCATTCACATTTGGGAACTAAGCGTGCGGGCATGGCCTTTTTCGACGGCACCAAGTTCGTGCGGTCGATACACAGTATCGAAAACGCCTATTTCCGCAATAAGTTCGAGCCGGACTTGCCGCGATTCGAGGGGTCGCGCATGGGCATAGGGGTCATATCAGACACCGAGTCGCAGCCCATAACGGTGACGAGTTGTTTGGGACGCTTCTCGGTGGTGACGGTGGGACGCATCGACAACATAGACGCCTTGTGCGGTGAGGTGCTGAGCGAGCACAGACACTTCTCCGAGCTTTCCGATTCGTCGTTCAACGCCACCGAGCTGGTGGCCATACTGATTGCCTCGTGCTCTTCTTTCGAGGAGGGCATACGCAACGTGCAAAACAGGGTCAAAGGCTCGTGCAGCATGCTGATACTCACAGAGCAGGGCATATATGCCTCGCGCGACAAGTATGGACGTACACCCATAGTGTTGGGGCGTAACGACACCGGATATGTGTGTGCTTTCGAGTCGTCGTCTTTTACCAACTTAGGCTATAAGACGGTGCGTGACGTGGATGCCGGCGAGACGGTGTTTCTCACCTCAGACGGCATATTGAGCATCTTGCCTCCATCGCCCAAGAAGCAGGTGTGCTCGTTTCTGTGGATCTATTACGGTTATCCTTCCTCTTATTACGAGGGTATCAACGTGGAGGAGTCGCGCTATCGTTGCGGGGCTGCCATATCGAGGTATGACGAGGGGTTGAAGGTCGATTTCGCCGCCGGCATACCCGATTCGGGCATAGGTCATGCCATCGGTTACAGTAAATGCCGCGGCATACCTTACGAACGCTCGTTCGTCAAATATACGCCCACGTGGCCGCGCAGCTTCATGCCTCAGAACCAGAAGATGCGCGACCTTGTGGCCAAGATGAAGCTGATTCCCAACAAGGAGTTGACCAAAGACAAGAGCGTGGTGTTTCTCGATGACTCGATAGTGCGCGGAACACAACTCAAAGACAATGTGGTCAAGCTGATAGAGAGCGGCATCAAAGAGGTGCACATGCGCATTGCCTGCCCTCCGCTTATCTATCCGTGCCTGTTTCTCAACTTCTCGTCGTCGCGCTCGTCGTTCGACCTCTTCACCCGCCGCATAATACGCGACCTGGAGGGCACGACAGACCTTACCGACGACATGCTTAAGGAGTATGCCGACGCCGAAAGCCCCAAGTATAAGCGTATGGTGGAGGTGATGCGGGAGCACCTCAAGCTCACGACCCTCAAGTTTCAGCGGCTCGATGATTTGGTCAAGGCCATAGGGTTGCCTAAAGAGCAGCTGTGCACCCACTGCTTTGACAACTCGAGCTATCTTTAGCCTGAGGCCGGGGCGCTCTCTTCGGGGCTGAAGGGTGGGCGCGTGGTGTGGCGCTTGTTTGGAGGATGTCGGTGTGCTTTTTTGAGGGTGTGTCCGGCGGCGGTGGCGCTTTGCCGGGGGTGTATTGAGAATAAGGTGTTGTTTGAGTGTTATATGACAGAGTATGAGAGATAGATTGACATTCACCGTTGAGCATGCTGACAAGGCCACGTGTGCGCGGGCAGGGTTGCTGGAGACCGACCACGGTGTCATACGCACACCCATATTCATGCCTGTGGGTACGGCGGCGACAGTCAAAGGGGTGTTTCATCGCGACCTTACCGAGCAGGTGGGGGCGCAGATCATACTCGGCAACACATATCATCTCTATCTGCGTCCGGGGCTCGATATAATAGGTCGTGCCGGCGGGTTGCACAGATTCTCGTCGTGGGATGGCCCTCTGCTGACCGACAGCGGCGGTTTTCAGGTCTTCTCCTTGGCCGAGTGCCGCAAGCTCACCGAGGAGGGATGCCGTTTCAGTTCGCATATAGACGGGTCGCGTCACCTTTTTACGCCCGAGAATGTGATTGACACCCAGCGTATTATAGGTGCCGACATAATGATGGCTTTCGACGAGTGTCCGCCAGGCACCGCTCCTTACGACTATGCCGAAAGGTCGCTCGACCTTACATTGAGGTGGCTGGATCGTTGCATGGAGCGTTACCGTGCCACCGAGCCTCTTTACGGTCATTATCAGGCCTTGTTTCCGATAGTGCAGGGGGTGGTCTATCGTGACCTGCGGGCGAGGGCGGCGCAAAAGGTGTGCGAGTATGACGCCGACGGTTATGCCATAGGCGGGTTGGCCGTGGGTGAGCCTGCCGAGCAGATGTATGAGATGATAGAGGTGGTGAATGCCATATTGCCCGCCGACAGGCCGCGTTATCTTATGGGTGTGGGCACTCCGGCCAACCTGCTGGAGTCGATAGAGCGCGGGGTGGACATGTTCGACTGCGTGATGCCCACGCGCAACGGACGTAATGGCATGTTGTTTACATGGGATGGCGTGATAAACATACGCAACAAGAAGTGGGAGGACGACTTCTCGCCCATAGATCCGGAGAGCGATTGTTTCGTCGACCGCACATACACCAAGGCCTATCTGCGGCATCTTACCATTGCCGGCGAGATGTTGGCGGCTCAGATTGCCTCTATGCACAACCTGGCCTTTTACCTGCAACTGGTGGAGGCGGCTCGTGAGCACATCATTGCCGGCGACTTCAAGGAGTGGAAAGAGCACACCATAGAGCGTGTGAGCAGGCGTCGGTAAGGTGCGTGGTGTGTGCCGGGCGGTGACGTGGCGCGGTGAGCATCCTGAGAGTGGCGCGGCGGGAGTTTTTGAAATGGAGCGGTGCGGAGAGCGACAGAAAAGCAACGGTCATAAAAACGGAAAGAATGGAAAACGACACATCGATGATAAAGAAAAATGCGGGTTCTCTGTGGAGCCGCATCGGTAAGTTGAAGGTGGGGCGCATAGACCGTTACATCATGCGTAAGTTTATCGGCACCTATCTGTTCACCATATTGTTGCTTGTGGTGATAGTGGCTATTTTCCATGCGGTGGAGAATATCACCGACTTCATAGAGCGCAACGCCACGATGAGCGATATTCTGCTGGTCTATTATCCCAACTTCGTGCCTTTTTTCATAAACCAGTTTTCGGGGCTGATAACCTTTATAGCCGTCATCTTTTTCACCTCAAAGATGGCTTATAACACCGAGATAATAGCCATACTGTCGGGCGGGGTGTCGTTCAAGAGGCTCATGTGGCCCTATTTCCTGTCGGCGTTTCTTATAGCCTCGCTGAGTCTGGCCCTCAACCTTTTCATATTGCCCGAGTCTAACAAGGTGAGGATAGATTTTGAGCAGAAATATCTCAAAAAGGGGTTGAGAGGTAATTATGAAGAGTTGATATACAGGCAGATATCTCCGAATACCTTTATATGTATCAAGGGTTACAACAACCTCACCAAGAGCGCCGAGTTCATGACGCTCGAGACCTATGACGGCGGGCGCATAGTGTCGTCGCTGTTGGCGCGCGCACCGCGTTTCAATGTGCAGACAAAGCGTTGGACGGCGTCGCATTACCTGAAGCGCGAGAATATAAACGGGGTGGAGGTGTTGCAGAAGAAGCGTAACCTCGACACCATGATCAACCTGTCGGCCAATGAGCTGGGCAAGGTCAACAATTATATTCAGACGCTTAACATAGTGAGTCTGCGCCGTTTCATACGCGAGCAGGAGCGCAAGGGGTCTGACATGGTGTCGGCATTCAAGGTGGACATGTACAACAGGTTCGCTTACCCGGTGTCGACATTCATACTGACGCTCATAGGCGTGTCGCTGTCGTCGCGCAAGGTGAGGGGCGGCACGGGGGTGCATATAGGAGTGGGCATAACGCTATGTTTCGCCTATATTCTGGTGATGCAGTTCGCCAATGAGTTTGCCAAGGGAGGGGTGTTGCCGCCGGTGGTGTCGGTGTGGATGCCCAACGTGATATTTGCCTTTATCGCCATATATCTTTACAAAAAAGCGCCTAAGTAATGGAGGTGTTGTTAGGAGAGTGGGGCTATATAGGCCTGTTCATAGGGTCGTTTCTTGCAGCCACCGTTGTGCCGTTCAGCTCGGATGTGCTGCTTGTGGGTATGTTGGTGGCGGGGGCATCGGTGTGGCCTGCCGTCATTGTGGCAACGGTTGGCAACTGGCTCGGTGGGCTGACCTCTTATTACATGGGTTACATAGGCAAGTGGGAGTGGCTGGAGAGGTGGTTTCGGGTCAAGAGGTCGACGTTGGAGAAGCAGAAATCGAGGGTGGACAGGTATGGCCCGTTGCTGGCCCTTATGACATGGTTGCCCGTGGTGGGCGATGTGTTTGCCATAGCTCTGGGTTTTTACCGTCAGCGATTCTGGCCCTCGGCGGCATATATGCTGGCAGGCAAGGCGGCAAGGTTTGTGATATGGGCGCTCTTTTTCGTGTGAGAGGGGCCGCCGGTTGAAGTTTTTCTTTTGGGGGATCGGGGATTGTGGGCCTCAGATGTCGGAAAGATTTTATTTACAGTGATGTGAGTAAGTTCGGTGAATTTGTCGACAACAAGGGGTTGTTGTTTGTGTTGGTGGGGGCGGCCGCTTTGGTGTCGGTATATTTCGGCGGTCGCACGTTGTATGACCTCTGTTGCAAGCAGAAGGAGTATGACACCACAATGGCCACCGTTGTCAATGTTACCGAGAGAGAGCACGTAAGGCGCTCCGGCAGACGTACGAGGCGTTCGGTCGAGCGAATATATACCGTTGCATATAAGACAGCCTCGGGGCGTACGTGTCAGAGCGTTTTGCAGTCATCGTCTCTTGTGAGGTATGACAGGGGCGAGACACTGGAGGTGGTTTACGATCCGCAGAATCCGTATGATGTGCTGAACCCCAAAGGGGTACGCCGTTTCGGGTGGTTGTTGATAGGCTTAGGGGTTATTTTTATTGTGATAATACCTCCCTCTTACATGGCCGAGAAGCGTAAGAACGGACGTAAGGCGCAGGAAGAGGATAACGAGGAGGAGTAACGGTGCGGTTGCCTTGCGTGGTGCAGATGTTGTGGCACAGTATGTCATGACGTTTGTTTCTATAAAAACAGGCGCGATGGGCCACTATTGCCGGTATCCCTAATGGTTTGCGAGGCATGTTGCTGTCGGTTTACGAAGCATTTGTGTAATAGTGCGCATGAAACGGCGGGTGTGATGCCGGCGCGTGAAGTGTGAGGTGCGTCCTTTTAGGATAAGGCGACCTCTTCGGCAGATGTCGGAGAGGTCGCCTTGTTTTTGCATTTACATGATATTTGCCTTCGGGTGGCTCGTTGTCGGGTGTCGACGCAGGGTGGTGCGGTGGTCCGGGTGTTGGCGCGGCGGGGGATTAGGGCCGGACGGTTATATCACCGGCTTGCGGTTGATGTCGAATATGTTGATGCCGGCGCGGTCGAAGATGTCTTCCAGGGCGGGGAGACCATATTGACGTTTGTAATCGAGTTCCGATTGCGAGATGGGTATGCCGAGCATCACCTTGACAGGATAGTTGAGCACTTTGAGCGACGCGAGCTTGTTGTGCCACAGGTAAGGGTAATAGAACATCACGTGCTTCATTGCCGCTTTGGGGTAATACAGCTCTATGACCGATTCGAACACGTTGCCCAGAGAGCAGTCCCACTTGTCGCGTATGACGAAAAAGGCACACGAGGCCACCACGGCCTCTATGTCGGGAAACTGTCTGTGTCCGCCCATGACAATCTCGTAACACCCTCCGTTCACGTTGTAACCCATAAGGCCGAGCGAGGCGTAAAACGACACGTTGGCATCGGCGGCGTCGGCACATTGCAGTATGTCGAGGTTGCATGAGCCGAAGTCGTCGATAAAGTTGCTTACCGTCGGGTTGACACCTAATATGGGCGACAACTTGGAGAAAAGCTCTATCTGCGCATTGCTCGGATATAAGACAGGAGATTGCAAAATGTTTGTGCTTTATTCGTTCTTTTTCGGTCAAAGGGTGCGTGTGTCTGAAGGCACGATGCATCCTTGCGGTGGTGCAGTTGACTGCCGTGCCCTCGGCATTGGCTTTTAGGCACGGCAGCATCTGTATAACGTTCACATCGGCGGTTTATTGCATATGTGCTTAGAGCCCTTTGCCGTGGCAGGCTTTGTATTTGAGGCCGCTGCCGCAGGGGCATGGGTCGTTACGGCCCACTTTGGGGTCGGCCTTGGCGGGCGCCGGTTTGGTGTCGCGGCGTGAGGCTGCCATGCCGGCTTCGGTGCGCGAGGTTTGCAGCTTACTCATGTCCATCTTGTCTTGCCGTGGCCTCTCTTCCATCTTTTGGGGCTCGCCCTCACGTATGGGTATAGAGGCGCGTGAGAGTATGGAGAGGGTTTCGCGGTTGATCTTCTCGAGCATATCCTTGAAGAGGCCGAACGACTCGAACTTGTATATCAAGAGAGGGTCTTTCTGCTCGTATTGAGCGTTCTGAACCGATTGTTTGAGGTCGTCCATCTCACGCAGATGCTCTTTCCAGTTCTCGTCTATCATAACCAGCATCACTATCTTGGCTATGTGGCGGAAGATGATGGCGCCGTCGGTGTCGATGGTCTTCTTGAAAGGCAGACTTATCTGGAACACGCGTATGCCGTCGGTGATGGGTATGGCGATGTTTTCAAAGCGGTCGCCGTGCTCTTCGTATATCTTGCGTATCACCGGCATGGCCATTTCGGCGATGCGGTCGCCTCGGCGGGAGAGCATATCGGTGATGTCGCGGGCAAGGGCGTCCGACAGCCGGTCGGGCGAGAACGAGTTGTATTCTTTCTCTGTGAACGAGCACTCGAGCGACAGCTGTTTGATAAGCTCGAAGCGGAAGTCTTCATATTCGGCCTCGCCGTATTCCGACACGAATGTCTCGGCGAAGTCGACCACTATGTTGTTGAGGTCCACTTCTATACGCTCGCCATAGAGGGCATGGCGGCGACGGGTGTATATAACCTCGCGTTGCGAGTTCATCACATCGTCATATTCGAGCAGACGTTTACGCATGCCGAAGTTGTTCTCCTCCACCTTGCGTTGTGCCCGTTCGATGGCGCGGTTCATCATGCCGGCCTCTATCACCTCGCCCTCCTTGAGGCCCATGCGGTCCATTATGTGGGCGATGCGCTCGGAGCCGAACAGACGCATGAGGTTGTCTTCGAGCGATACGAAGAATACCGATGAGCCGGGGTCGCCCTGACGTCCTGCACGACCGCGCAACTGCCTGTCGACACGGCGAGACTCGTGGCGTTCGGTGCCTATGATGGCGAGGCCGCCGAGGGCTTTGACCTCATCGGTCAGCTTGATGTCGGTACCACGGCCGGCCATGTTGGTGGCTATGGTCACCTGGCCTTTGCGTCCTGCCTCCTGTACCACTTGCGCCTCTTGCTGGTGGAACTTGGCGTTGAGCACATTGTGAGGTATGCCACGCAGTTTGAGCATCTTGCTCAGAAGCTCCGATATCTCGACAGAGGTTGTGCCCACAAGCACCGGGCGTCCCTCTTTGACAAGACGTACTATCTCATCTATGACAGCCGAGTATTTCTCGCGCTTGGTCTTGTATATAAGGTCGTTGCGGTCGTTGCGCAAGATGGGGCGGTTGGTGGGTATCACCACCACGTCGAGCTTGTATATGCTCCAGAACTCGCTGGCCTCGGTCTCGGCGGTACCGGTCATGCCGGCCAGCTTGTGGTACATGCGGAAATAGTTTTGCAGTGTGATGGTGGCGAAAGTCTGCGTTGCCGCCTCCACGACCACATGCTCTTTGGCTTCGAGGGCCTGGTGCAGACCGTCGGAGTAACGGCGTCCCTCCATGATGCGGCCCGTCTGCTCGTCGACTATCTTGACCTTGCCGTCGATGACCACGTATTCCACATCTTTCTCGAAGAGGCTGTATGCCTTAAGGAGTTGGTTTACCGTGTGCACACGCTCTGATTTGAGCGAGAAGTCGGTCATGACGCGGTCGCGCTCGGCCTGTTTGCCGGCGGTGTCGAGGTCGCTTTTCTCTATCTCGGCAATCTTGGCCCCTATGTCGGGCAGCACGAAGAATTTGGAATCGTCGACGCTTTTTGCCAGTATGTCGTGACCTTTGTCGGTCAGGTCGACAGTGTGGCTCTTCTCGTCTATCACGAAGAAGAGGTCGTCGACAATCTCGGGCATGCGGCGGTTGTTGTCGGCCATGTATATGTTTTCGGTCTTCTGCATGATGCTCTTATAGCCAGGCTCGCTCAGCAGCTTTATAAGAGGCTTGTATTTGGGCAGACCTTTGTGGGCGCGATAGAGCAGCACGCCGCCCTCGTCTTCCTTGCCTGACGAGAGCAGACGGCGGGCATCGCCCAAAAGGGAGGTGACATAGTTTTTCTGAAGCATATATAGCTTTTCGACATAGTCGCAGTATTGCTCGAACATCTGATCTTCGCCCTTGGGCACGGGTCCCGATATGATGAGCGGGGTGCGGGCGTCGTCTATGAGCACCGAGTCGACCTCGTCGACAATGGCATACTGATGCTTGCGTTGTACAAGGTCGGAGGGTGAGTTGGCCATGTTGTCGCGCAGGTAATCGAAGCCGAACTCGTTGTTGGTGCCGTATGTGATGTCGGCGGCGTATGCACGGCGGCGGGCCTCCGAGTTGGGTTGGTGCTTGTCTATGCAGTCGACCCTAAGACCGTGGAACTCGAACATGGGACCCATCCACTCGGAGTCGCGCTTGGCCAGATAGTCGTTGACGGTGACCACGTGCACACCCTTGCGTGTCAGCGCGTTAAGGAATATGGGGAGGGTGGCCACGAGCGTCTTGCCCTCGCCGGTGGCCATCTCGGCTATCTTGCCTGTGTGGAGCACCACGCCGCCGAAGAGCTGACAGTCGTAATGGACCATGTCCCAGGTCATGAGGTTGCCGCCGGCAGTCCATGAGTGGCTGTAACGGGCCTTGTCGCCATCTATGGTTACATAGTCGCAGCGGGTGGCCAGCTCACGGTCGTGCTCTGTGGCCGTGACGGTGATAAACTCGTTCTCTTTGAAACGGCGGGCCGTATCTTTCATTATCGCGAAGGCCTCGGGCAGAAGCTCGAGCAACACTTTCTCTATGGTGTTGTCTATCTCTTTGGTGAGGGTCTCAATCTCGGTGGAGATGCGTTCTTTGTCGTCTATGGATATGTCGCTTCGTTCCAGCTCCTCTTTCAGAGAGGTTATCTTGTTTTCGTCTTCGGCGATAGCGCCGGCAATATCGGCCATAAGGGCGGAGCTGCGTCCGCGTAACTCGTCATTGCTCAGCTCCTCGATGGAGGGATAGACGGATTTGATCTTTTCGATGTAAGGGACAACCTCTTTGCGGTCTTTGTCCGCTTTAGACCCGAAGAGCATCTTCAGAAGGCCTGCAACAATATTTGCCATAATATGTTAAAACTCTTTTAATTGCGTGTTTCGGTGAAAATAAAAAATATTCAGCCCTCCAAAGTTACAATAATTTTGCCATTCGGTCAATTTTTCAGGAGGGAAATTTTAGCGCTTGTATATATAAGAGGTTTGTATTAATTTTGCAATGACTGCAAGTTGTTCTTTATTAGAAGAGCGACGGCATTACAACAGATTGATTATTAACTAAAACGTAAATTAAGAAACAGACAGGAAGAGACATGACCTTGGGGTAACCTTTCTGCAGATGGACGGGTGCCTTGATTTTGACCGTTAGATGTGTGAGACATCAATTCGGCAACAGTAAAATTTTAACACTAAAGGTCGTTTCTGTTCATAACTTGAAAAAATAAAATAGGAACTATTTGGTTCTTGTTCTTTTTCGTTGAATACCGCCAATTATTCGTCATGCAAGAACAGGCATCAGGGAAGTTCACGCCTTTGGCGTGGGCTATCCTTTGCTTGTGCATGACGGGTCGCTTGGCGGTAACCTAACGAAAGCAGGTAAATGGATGGTCGCGCCTTTTTTTTATTTATTTAATTGATATGAAAAGATTTACTTGCTTTGTCGGTGCCCGTGTCTGGGTAATCGCATTGACAGTCTTTATGTGTTTTGCATGTGGCAAGGAGAAAGAGTCGTTTTGGGAGTTTGAGAATACCTCGATGTCGTTTCCGGCAAAAGGTGGCACACTTAAAGCCACTCTTGTCGGCACCGGTGATGTGTATTCGTTTATTTGCCGTTCTTCTCAGAACTGGTGTACGGTAAGTAAGAGTGGAACTGTTGTGAATGTTTCAGTTTCGGCGAATACCGGTGTGTCGAGCAGGCAGGCCTATGTATATCTCATCAATGCCAATACTGATGAGGCCGGTTCGGTATTGTACATATCGCAGAGTAAGGGGGAGGGGTCATCAGGCGGTTCTTCTGATGACTATGATGACAGCTATGATGACGATTATGATGATGGCGATGACAACAACGGTTCCTCGGGTGGATCTTCAGGCGGGAGTTCTGGTGTCAGGCCGTCTGCACCGACGTCCGTTTCAGTGGCTAACACCGGTACGGTGGCTTATCCTTATGTTGTGGTGTCTTGGAATTGGGTGTCAGGGGCGACCGGTTATAGTGTCTATAGGAGCAGTTCCGCTTCAGGTGGATATTCTTATTTGGGAAGGGCTTCAGGGACAAGCTATAGAGATGCCGGATGCAGACTCGGAAACGTCTATTATTATAAGGTCAAGGCTGAGAATGGAGTCGGTTCGAGTGATTATAGCGCCTATGCCAAATTCGATTTTAAAGATACCCGTAAGCCCGGGATAGCGCAGTATGGCTATTGCTCGGTAAGCGGAACGACGATGACCATTCGTTGGTCTGTTCCGTCCGGTGATTATGGAACACCGACTAAGGCGTTGTTGCGGGTAAAACATCCTGATAACGACACATATACAACATTAAAGGAGTTGCCAGGTACGGCAACCTCCGCGTCGTTTGCATATACGGGATGGGTTAATTCCGGCGGATTCGTATATGTCGGGATTATTCTTGAGAATGAAAACGGCACCGGGGGTGGAGTTCCGAAGGTGTACGATAACAAAAACCACAAATGGATTAACTGACAGGCATTTACAAAGGTATGATAGAGCCGATTGACGGTTGGCTCTGTGTGGCAAGAGAGCGCTTACATTGGTGCTCTCTTTTGTTTATTGTGCAGGGCTGGGTTGTGTGTGGCGTGATGATTTTGCGGGCAGGCCATTTTGTGCGGTATTTTGTGGACGGGATGGTTTGGAGCTTTTTGCAGCTTTTGTTTTTGGGAGTGCGGCGGTTATGCCAGTGTGCTGTTCGGTGGTTTGGGAGGGTTAGGGTGATTTTGAGGCAGGCGGCTTTCGGTGTTTCGACTGCTTTCGGCGGCTTTCAGAGGGCAAACAAAAAGGACGGAAATTGTTCCGTCCTTTTTGTTTGTTGTGCGCCCCGGTTATTTGCGGGTCACGTCTTTTACTTTGACATCGAAGAAGAGTGCCTGGTTGCCGCCGATGGGGCCTGAGCCATATTCGCCGTAAGCAAGCTCGGAGGGGATCCACAGTTTGATGTGGCCGCCTTTGCCCACAAGCTGCATGCCCTCTTTCCAGCCTTCGATCACGCCGTTGAGGGGGAAGGTGGCGGGAACGCCGCGCTCGTATGACGAGTCGAACACCTTGCCGTCAGAGAATTTACCTTCGTAATCGACGGTTACGGTGTCGTTGATGGTCGGTTTGAGGTTGACGTCGCCCTCGTCGACAATGACGTAAACTATGCCGGTGGGGGTTACCTTAGCGCCTGACTCTTTTTGTGCCTCTTCGAGGAATTTTATGCTGTTGTCTCTGTTGCGCTTGGGTATTACGGTCATGACATATTTCTGCATGCTCTCGGTTGCCTCCTGGTTTGAGATGGCTGTCTTCTGGCCTGAGAATGCCTCTTTGATGCCTCTGTTGAGAGCTGCGGGATTGAGGTCCTCGTCGAGGAAGCCCCACGATTTGAGCTGCGAGCCCATAGAGACGCCGATGGCGTAAGAGAGCGAGTCTTTAGAGCTCTTTATTGACGCCGTGCCGCCTGTAACGTTGTTTTCGCATGATGCGCCGGCCATTAACGTTACGATGGCCGCTGAGAATAATAATAGTTTTTTCATGATTATGGTTGGTTTTTATGACAGACTAATGGTGATAACGTCTTGTGTGTGTTTGTTATTGTGCTGCAAAGTTATATAAATTATTGTATTTTCAGAGCAAACCTGCCGTATGGAGCCGTTTTTATTTTGTCATGAGGTGTGGATAAGTTGTTGAAAAGGTGTCGGTCGGCGGTTGATTGCGTGTTAATGTTTTGATATTCATATGTGTTGTTGTTTTGTCGGTTGTTGATGTATCTATGTTCGTGTGTGTTGATATGATGTTTACAAAGTGTTGATTGGTGTTGAAAATTATAGTGCAACATGGGTATACGCAATTATTATGCCGTGCTTGAGTGCACGAATAAGGGCCGGAGTGTTCTCTCCGGCCCTATAGTGTTTTATGTGTGTGGTTATCTGACAATCGGCGTTGAGTCGTAATCGAACGACAGGTCGTCGAGCCAGAGTTTTGAGCCGACGCCACCGCAATATTTTTCGCCGTACACGCTCGAGGTGGCCACCAGCACTATGTGTGTGGGTTGTATGGTGGTGGTCTTGTAATCGAGGGTGATCGAGAACTCCTTGTACTGATCGTTAGCCTCGCTCGACTTGAACTCGCCGTATGCCACAACGTCGCGGGCGTCCTCTTTGGGGCGGCTTGTGGCACCACGCCAGTTTTCGAGCGACAGGTATATGTGGCATTGGTCGGGTTGGCCTATGTATTGCTTGTCTTCGGGTTTGGTTGCGAAGTCGATGGTTTTGGGTTGGTATGAGTACCAGCCTTTGAGCCCTGCCGGGCGACCTGTGAACGGGCGTCCGAATTTGGGACTGTCGGCTGCCTCTGCTATGCCGGTGAAGATGAAGTCGCCGGTGAAAAGGTTGCCGGCAGCCAGTTGTATCATCACCTTTTTGGTCTCCATGCATGCGGCATATTTACCCTGCTTGACCTTATCTTCGACAGGTATCGTGGCGTTGACTTTGCCAAACTGGGCAGTTGCGTAATTGCCTGTTATCCAGAATGGAGTGCTGCCCTGAGCGTACGGATACCAGCAGATGCCCCCGGGGTCACCCTGGTGCCACTCTTCAAAGTCCATGTTGGGTATCTCTTCCACCTTGCCGGTGGTGAAGGTCTGTTCCTGGCCCTTCTCGTCGCCGAGGAAGGGGCGGCACACATACTTGGTGCCGGGTTCGAGGCCGGTCATGACTGCCGTCATGGTGCCGCCGTCGAGAGAGACGTTCTCTATGTCGGTGCGGTTCCAGGCTTCGTCCACTTCGCGGCGATACTCATAGCCTATGTCGGTGGCGCCAACGGGTACGCTGGCTGTGGCGGTGGCTGCCTTGGTCCATGCCGTCACCGACTTGCTCTGTATCGAGAATTGGGCGTGGGCCGCCGATATGCGCCACTCTTCGGTGCGGCCGAACATGCTCACCTTAAACACCTGGCCGTCGCCCCTCAGGTCGAAGGTGCCTTGCAGCGGGTCGGGCGTTATGACGGCAGAGGCAGGCCCTATCTGTATCTTGTTGATCTTTATGGCGCCGAGGTGTTGCGTCTTGGCAACGGTGACTATCATCACGCGGCCGACGGTGTCGACAGAGGCGTCGCCTATCTGGTCGGCGGCGTTGACGAGGTATTGCACGTCCCATTTGGCGTTGATGCTCCACTGATAGTCTTGCCATGTGCGCAGGGTGCACAGGTATGGTTTGGCTAAGTTGAGCCTCTCGGGCATTTCGGGCACCATCTCGGTGGAGTCGCTTATGTCCCAGAAGATTACGCGCACATTGGTGATGTCATGGTCGCCGTCGACAGTGAGGTTGACCTTGCGGTTGAGCTGGTCGAACTCAGAGTTGCCTATCTGTCCCTCCACCTCGAAGGCTTTGAAACTCGGCTGGCGGTTGGGGTATGGTATGTCGTTGGGTATGCACCCTGTGACAAGCAGCAGGGTCATTATTATGATGTTAACGCGTCTCATTGTTCGTAATTTTTGAGATTTGTCTTTATCGCCTTTTCGAAGTCGTCTTCACTGGCCCTGCGTGCCGACTTGCGGAACTTATAGTTGGCAGGGTTGAGACCGCGCATGGAGTTGAGATAGAACGCCATGCCTAAGTTTATCGAGAAGAGGTCTATCTTGAAGTTGGCCGATGTGCGGGCGTGTTTGCCGGTCTCGACCTGGTTGGTGGTCTGTTTGATGGTGTTGTATTTGAGGCCGAGCACACCCACCGACACCTCGACACCCACGTTGTCGGTGATGAAGGCGACAACGCCGGGGGCCAGACCCAGCTGCAGGCTTCTTATCTGCTGATAGGTGCCGATCACATCTTCTTTGCTTGAGTTGACCAGCTTGCCCTGGCCGCCGCCGTATGTAAGGCGTGTCTCGTTGAACAGGCCTATGCGGCGTTGGGTGCCAAGGTTGATGTAATTGCGGAAGAACAACGATATGTCGTACTGGTGTTGTATATAGTTTATGTCGTTGAGCCCGAAGCTGATGTCGTCGCTTATCTTGAGGTTGACGCTGCCTATGTCGGCCGAGGTGCGAGAGTAAACCAGGCGCGCGCCTATGGCGGTGTTGTTGCCAACGAAGCCACCGAAGAACGGGCTTACCTTGAAGATATATGCACCCACGTTTATGTCGTCGACAATCAGGAATTTATAGTTGTCTTCGGTGTAATCTTGAAACGATATGTTGCCGCCAACGAGCCATTGGCCTTTGGGCACGAATACTATCTGGTCGATGCCGCGGTCGAAAGGGTGGCTCTTGCCTCGCATCCAGTTGTTGGCGCGGGCGGCCTCGTGTTTGGCATAACGTTCGGCGCGTCGTTGTTCCTCTTTCTCGGGACGCATCACAACGGCCTCGTGTATGGTGTCGAGGGCGTGTATGCGTTGTTCGATGGTCTGGAGGCGTTTTTCCATGACGCGCGTGAGGCTGTCTATTGCTGGAGACATTACGGGAACGAATACGGTGTCACGGCGATATGGGTTACGGTCGGAACTGCCGGCCGAGGCATATCCGTATGTGCTGAAAAGTAATGTTATGGCCATCAGGCCTTTGATTATCTGCATAAGCTCGATTTCTGAATCGCTTGCGAGAACATTTTTCGTCTCTGTCCCGATTCGGTATTAGAAAAGAATCACCCATACCCCCGCGGGGAGTGCCTTTGGTGGTCGCAACGGGGGTGGCGGGGTTGTCACGACCGGCAGCGGAGGCAGAGTGATTCGTATCGAAAGATCGTCACCGACAGTTTGTCGGTTTATGTCAAAAAAAGAATCACCCATACCCCCGCGGGGAGTGCCTTGATGGTCGTAACGGGGGTGGCGGGGTTGTCACGACCGGCAGCGGAGGCAGAGTGATTCATATCGAAAGATCGTCACCGACAGTTCGTCGGGTTATGTCAAAAAGATCACCCTTATCCCCGCGGGGAGTGCCTTTGGTGGTCGCAACGGGGGTGGCGGGGTTGTTGCGACCGGCAGCGGAGGCAGGGTGATCTGTGTTAATAGAGCATCTCAAATTCGTCTATATATAATGTACTTCCCTCACCGCCGATAAAGTCGGAGCCGTACACGCTTGAGGTGGCCACCATGACTATATGGGTCGGCTTGATGGTGTTGTCGTTGCCATCTTTGGCGAGGGTGTATTCTATGTCGAAGCCCGCTTCGGTATATTCGTCTTTGTTGTCGGCCGATTTGAATTCGCCGTAACCCACCACCGTGGGGTTGGACGGACGTTCGGTCAGGTTGGGGTCGCCCCAGTTCTCAAGGCTGATATAGACGTGCATCTGGTCGTCTTCTCCCTGGTGTGAGCCTCCGCCGCGGTTTATCTTCGTGGAGGTGTACTTATAGTGGAAGCGCAGGCCTGAGGGGCGGCCGGTGAACGGACGTCCGAAGTGCACGCTGGCTTTCGGGTTGGACATGTTGGTCTTGAAGTAACCGGTGAAGAGGTTACCAGCCGCAAAGGTGTTGGCCGGGAATCCCACCCACATGGAGGTCATCTTGACGCCACGGCCGCGGTATGCTTCCGACTCGTCGACAGGCACGGTGTTGGAGTTGGTCACTATGGTGACGCCGCTGTTGCCGGTATCCCAGAACTGGCTCACATCGCCGCCCCACGGGTTCCATGTCTTGCCCGACTGGCTCCACGCATCCATGTTGAGGTTGGGTATATAGTGCTTGCTTTCGGTGGTGAATGTAAGCTCGTTACCTTCTATAAGGGCAGAGCGGGCGCGCACCTTGTATCTGGTGTCAGGGTCAAGACCGTGCAGCGTGGTCTTGAAGTCGGTGCCGTTCATTGCTATTTCATCATCCGGGCATTGAGTCCATTGGCTGTCGCTCTCTTTGCGGTATTCGATGGTCAGACCCTCGGGTTGCTCCTCAGAGACCCAGGCGGCCTCTATATGGGCATATGTTGCGAACGCCTCGACACTTTTGGTTTCGGTGTCGGCCTTTGAAGAGCGCACGTTGAATATGACCTCTTGTTCGACGAATCGTGAGTGGTTGTCGAGCAACATGAGGGTGATGATATGTTCGCCGGTCTTCATCTTGGAGGTCATGCCCGTGAAGTCGACGAAGCCTGATGTTGTGCCGATGCCTCCCCAGGTTATGCCTGCCGCATTGAGGGCGGCAATCTTGTCGTCGTCGGCCGTGGTGAGGTTGGTAAACTCGGCTATGCCTTGCTGCGAGAGCGTCGGGTCGCAGTGGGTGATGTAAAGCAGGTCTATGCCGGCAGGCGATTCTATGTTTACGCGCACCGGAGTGACGACCTCCGACCATATATCGGTCGGGCTGTCCATGTTTATGTCGTCAGAGGCGAAGCTTCCCATGGGGGCATCGCAGGGCACAAGCACTATCTCGTGGTCAATGTCGCCGGTTGTGGCGTCGACGTTGACAGAGGTGTGTATGCCGCCGTCGGTGATTTCCCCTGTGTCTGAGACCTTGAACCTGAAGGTATAATGTTCGCGCGGCTTGACGCCCGTGATGGTCTTGCGTATGCGGTAAGTGGCGCCCTGTGTGTTGGTAAGGTCGAGCACCCAGCTGAGCGAGCCTGTCGCCTTGAAATAGGCCTGGCGGTTTTCGTCAGTGGTGAACGTGAGGGCGGCGTTGTCGCTTGCGTTGTTGGTAACGGAGGCTTCTATATGAGAGAAGTTGTCTGCCAGGTTTTCGTCGAAAACGACACTCACCTTTACATTGGCCAAAGAGCAGACGGGCGAAACGCTGGTGAGTTCTCCCGTCTTTATCTTGAACTTCCGAGTGCCCACCAGATAGGGCGACTCCCAACCCGACTCCATGTCCTGACCGCTCGTGGCGGTGAGTGTGTATGTGCCGTAATCGAGCTCGACGGCCTCGGGCATGTCGTTGCTGTCGTCGAACGACATTACATCGACGCCCTTGGAGTCAGTAATCGTAACCCGATAACTGTCGGCGGCATCGGCATAAGTGGTGCGCTCTATTACCGAAACATCCTTGCGGATGCTCTCTATGAGCAATACTCCCTTGTCCTTGTCGAGTGCGGCTGTCGGATGCTGGGTGCATGACGGCGTCACGCACACCGACGATGCGGCGGCAAGAAGCATGGATATATGGCTTTTTATGTCGGTAAATAACCTCATGTTGTTGTTTCTTTTAATTGCGACTCTTGCCATGGGGCCTTGCCGCTCTTTCATGAGAGCCTTTGGGGTGTCGTTTTGGCGTAAGTCGGTGCATTTGCCAAGACATTGAAACTTGTGTGGCGGTGTCGCACCTTGGTTTTCGCAATATGCTTGTCTGTCCATTGCCTGTGAGCGTACGGGCACAGGCAACACAGACGATATCAGTTGACCCTGTTTATTGTGAGGGTGGCTTTCACCTCTGCCTCCTTGTTGTCGACAAGGGTCATGTGGAACTTGTGTGTGTTGACATCGAGCAGAGACATGAAGGCGCCCACAGAGAACGAGGTGCTTTGTGCTCCGGCAATGGGTTTGCTGTCGATGAGACCGAGGTTGGTGAAAGCCCCCTTAAGCTCGTCAGACAGATTGGCGATGTCAAATTTGACGGGTATGTTGAGACCGCCCAATAGTTCTTCTGTGAGCAACGGCGAGTCTATCTCCACGAAAAGATGTGCGATGCCTTCGGGGGCGTTGAAGTTGACGATCACTTCGGCCCCTGCCGCCTCCGCTTCGGTGAAGGTGAGGGGATTGGCTATGTTGAAGCCCTTGCCTTTGATGGTGGGGGCGCCGCCTTGCGGGGTGTCGTTGTCGTCCCATGGGTTGTCGGTGTCGCCGAAGTCGCTGCCGTCACCATCGTCGCCGCCCTCTTCGGGGATGACCACGTCATACTCTTTGTCGGTGATCTCACCATCGAATATTATGCCCATATCGGCCTGCCCCGTGCCTATGGCGCTGATGCGGAAGCGGTGCAGTTCATTGGCCTTGATGTCGTCTATCATGACGGTCTTGGTGAGCACCGTGCCGCTCTTCTTGCTGGTACCTTTGGCAGTGACCCTCAGGCCGCCGGTGCCGACAGAGAAGAATCCGTATCTGTTTTTACCGTCAGGGGTGAAGACGAGCTCGCTGTTTTTGTTGCCGGCGTCAGTTTTGGCTATGGTGATGGTGCCGCCGTCGAGCTGTTCGGCGAAACTGGGGTCGAACTCGACGTATGTGGCTGCGCTTTGGAGCCTGCACGAGAGGTTGATCTCGGTGAGCTTGCCGGGCATTATGCCGATGCGGTCTTCGCCTCTGAAGTGTGGCGTGTCGAAACTTGCGATCTTTACATCGCGGCTTTCGGCTATAAGTGTGTAACTGCCCTTCTCTATCTCGGCAATGGGAGGCACGTCAGAGAGTCGGTCCCACTGGTGGGTGACGGCTTCGGTCTCGTTGTCGACAAGGGTTATCTTGAAGTCATCGACAACGGCCATTGCGGCTATGGCGTCACGATGCTCGTTTACAGAGACATTGTCGCTTATAGTGCCGTGGTCTGAGACCGACAGACTCTGCATGTCGGGGCGAGACTGGAGCCTGAAGCCCATATCTTTCTCGGTGCGCGAGGTGCTGCTGGCGCATGATGCTGCCATTATGCCGCCTGCCAGCAGGGTCAAGGTGTATAAGAAAGATTTTTTCATCATAATCTTTATTTTGTTCCGTAAGCAGCCTTGTTATTGACGTGCAATTTCAAAAAGGTCGCTTAATTATAGTTTCGTATATATCAGTTCGACATTGTCAACGGTAAGCACGTTACCGATGTATTTACTGTCGGCGTATGCTTTAAACGCACCCAACGAGCCTTTGACCGGGTTGACTTTGGGAGTGTCGGCCGATGACGATTTGAAAGCCACGGATATATGGGTCGCTTTGAGGGCGGTGTTCGAGTAAACGAATGCAATGGTCGCTGTCGTGAAGTCGTTCATCGGGGTCTTGGCCGTTTCAGGGTCGATCTGCGCTCGCGCCAACTCGGTGACGGTGCCGTCTTCGGCGCGGTGCTCGACGATGGCCCACGCATCGAAGGCCTCTTCGCCTATCTGTGCGAACTTATAGTCGAATCTCACACCCTCTGGGCGGGAGGGGAACGAGCGGCCCATGTTTTCAGTGCGGTTAGAGATATCGTAATCGCCGATGAAAAGCATGCCCGCGGTGATGTTTTTCTTAATTCCTGCGCCTCCGGGGAAGGTCGAGCCGCTGCCCCAGTTGACGGTACTGATCTCAGCCGCCAACCCGCTAGGACCTTGCGCCGAACGTGTGCCGGAGTATTGGTTGTAATATGTCGAGGTGCCGTTCTTATCGCTGGTGGTGAGGGCGTTGCGCGTGTCCCAATATTTGGTGGCGGGGGTGTTGAAATCGTAAGGGAAGACCTCGTAAATCTCTATACCCATGCCCATAAGGAGCTTTTTGTAACACATCTGCTCGCTCCATGTCTCGAAATCGCGGCCGGGCACCTGCTCGTCTTTTTCGGTGGCAAACTCCGTTTCGGGGCCGAATGTGCTGTTATTGTAACATATCCTTACCTTGTAAGCGGTTTGCGGGTTGAAGCCCCAGACCTCCATTTGCAAGCTGTCGCCGGTTTCGTTGAGTGTCTTTTCTGCGGGCAGGTCTATCCACCGGCCGTCTGCAAAGCGCTGCAACTTGAATTTTTCAGGGTTGGCATCGGTGATGGTTATGCCAGTCTCTATGTGACGGGCCCATGCCATGCCCTCCGAGCTCATGTAATCGAAGCGTGCGGGGTCGACGTGGGCGGTGTATGTCGGGCTTGTGACGGTCTGGCCCATGCCGTCGGTGACTTTCAGGGTGAAAGTGTGGTCGCCGGGGGAGAGCATGCCCAATGTGGAGCTGAAATCTATGTTGCCGGATGTGTTGTCGGCCATCTCGTCCCATTTGAGCGAGTCGCGTTCGAGCACCTTTTTGGTGTCGGCGTCGAGGGTGAGCAGGTCAAACTCTTCAGGCCATCCGTTAGCTCTCAGGAATGGTGATTCGACTTTAAGTATGCACTCCCTTATCTGTCCCGGGGCATATATGCCTATGCGGGCATTTTCGGTGAAGCCCTCGGTATATGTGGCGCGGTTGTCGGTAAAGCCTGTGACTGCAAATTCGGGCGCCGGTTTGGGCAACATGAATTTGGGTATCTCGAAGACAAGCTCCTTGTCGTCTGTGGTCAGATCTTTCTCTATGTTGAGAGAGAAAGTGCCGCCGCCGTTCTTAAGGTTGAGCTTTATGTGCTCGCCCGGTTTGACATCTTTTACGGTGGGGGGGATGTATATCTTCTGCTCTCCGTCAGTGTTTGTGAATGACACTCTGAAACGTATGTCGGCAGGGGGGGCGAAAGCTGAACGTGTCTCTTCCGGAGTGAACGTAAGACGTGTGCCCGAGGTGTAAAGAAGCACCGACAGGTCGCTGTGGGTCTCAAGGAAATCGTCGTCGGGGCATACGCTTATGCGTACGTTGCGCAATCCAGCTGTCACCGACACGGGGGTCACCTTGCCGGGCAGTATGGTGACGGGGCTTTCGCCGTAATAATAGGGCTTGGAGAAACCGACCTTGGTGGAGTCGCCATAGAATGCGACCACCTTGTGTGTGCCCTGACGCACGTTGCCATAGCCTGTAAGGTCGGAATAACGGTTCCACTTCTTGAGAAGCGTCTGACCCGAATATATGAGAAGACGGAAATTGCCGAGGGTGGTGCCGCAGTCGTCGATAGGCTCGTCAAGGCTCTCCATAGCTTGAGAGCAGGCCAGCGACATGCTTATGGTGCCTTCGCCTTGCCCGGGGGCCTCGTCTGACCGTTTGCATCCCGACGCAAGAAGCGTAAAGATAAATATGAAGGTAAATATTTTAGCCATATCCAAACCCTTTCCGCACCTTATAATTTAAGAAAGTTCCCTTTTATTGGGGGTGGGTCTTTTTAAGGTGCTTGCGGTTGTTTTTCCGGCGGCGATATCTTGCCGTCTGTCCGTTTTGCGGAGTGTGCGTTCGCTGAACGTGACATGCCGACAAACGGGGTCTTGGTATTTGTAACCTGACCGGGACAAAGATATGGCATTTTTGATGGAGGTCCAAATTTTTTCGTCTGTTTTTTTGCTTAAAACGGCCTGTGGGGTGTTGTGGGGCCGATTGTCGGGTGGTAAATGAGAGGTTGCCGTGTGTGGTGTGCGGCGGGTTAGTGTTTTTTTTATTTTCTTTATTTTAAGATAACGATTATGTTGTTTTTGCGGTTATGACTCTTACATTTTAAGCGATATCAGGCCTGTTGTAATGCGTTTTGTTGTGGCGTGACGGTAAAAATGTGGCAAATGTGATGCAACTCGGAAAATATTATTATCTTTGTGGTGCCCTGTGGCGCGATGCGTCAGGCGGGTAAATGTGCTTTAATCATCAGCTCTGAAAGAAGACTTAAATTTTAACCGTTATGAAGATAACAGAACAGCAATTATCCGGCCAGGTGAGGGTGGAGCACGACCTTCTCGGCGACAAAAGCATTCCTGTCGAATATTATTTCGGCGTACAAACCATGCGTGCGGTGGAGAATTTCCACATCAGCCGTGTGAGTCTTGGCATGTATCCAGTGTTCGTCAAGGCTTTGGCCATTGTAAAACAGGCTGCTGCCGAAGCCAACTGCGAGTTGGGCATTCTTCCCGTCGAGATACGCGATGCCATTGTGGCGGCATGTAAAGAGGTGCGTGAGGGCAAGTTCGACGAACATTTCGTTGTCGACATGATTCAGGGCGGTGCCGGTACTTCAACCAACATGAACGCCAACGAGGTGATTGCCAACCGTGCCCTGGAGATAATGGGGCACAAGAAGGGCGAGTATAAATACTGCCACCCCAACAACCACGTAAACCTCTCGCAGTCAACTAACGACGCCTATCCCACATCGGTGCGCGTGGCATTGCTTTACCGTACCCGCGACCTTGTGGAGACTCTCAGGCAGCTCGTCGAGGCGTTCCGTGCCAAGGGAGAAGAGTTTGCCGACGTGATAAAAATGGGGCGCACCCAGATGCAGGATGCCGTGCCCATGACCCTCGGGCAGGAGTTCGGCGCCTATGCTGCCACTCTGGCAGAGGAGATAGAGCGTCTGGAGCATAACGTGCGTCTGTTCCTTGAGGTCAACATGGGTGCCACGGCCATAGGTACGGGCATCAACTCAGACCCCGATTACACTCCCACCTGCATCAGGCACTTGGCGCAGATTTCGGGCATGCCCGTGGTGGCGGCAGGCAACATGATAGAGGCAACCAACGACACCGGCGCGTTCATCATGTATTCGTCGGCAGTCAAACGACTGGCTGTCAAACTGTCTAAGATAAGCAACGACCTCCGTCTGTTGTCATCGGGTCCGCGCACCGGCTTTAACGAGATAAATCTGCCCCCCATGCAGCCCGGCTCGACCATCATGCCCGGCAAGGTCAACCCAGTAATTCCCGAGGTGGTCAGCCAGATAGCCTTCAAGGTGATAGGCAACGACCTTACCGTCACCATGGCCGTGGAGGCGGCTCAGCTTGAGCTTAACGCCATGGAGCCTATAATAGTGCAGGCGCTCTTTGAGAACATAGAGATGCTTATAAACGGCATGAACACCCTGCGCGAAAGGTGCATCGTGGGCATCACCGCCAACAAAGAGCGTTGCCGCGACATGGTGTACCACAGCATTGGTCTTGTGACCGCTCTCAACCCCTATTTGGGTTATGAGGTATCGACCGAGCTGGCCAAAGAGGCGCTGGAAAACAACAAGGGCGTATATGACCTTGTGCTCGAGAAGGGGCTGATGTCTAAAGAGGAGCTCGACAATGTGTTGCGCCCCGAAAACATGGTCAAGCCGCGTAAGTTCGTGACCAAAAAATAGTGTCGCCAACCGTCATTCTCTTTCAGCGGTTCTGCGAAGCCGTGAAAGAGCGATAACATCAAGGCCGTCATATCATTGACGGCCTTTTTTGTGTATTTGCGGGAGATTTTGTGGATGTACGGGGCGGTGAGTTGACGGCTTTGGGTGACAATTACATAGAGTCGGGCAGACGGCAATAACAGAGGACTGTTTTCTATATTATTATATATAAGAGGTGTAAGGAAATAGGACGGTACGGATGAAAAATAGCGTTTTGCAACACAATTGCAAAACAAAACGGCTATCTTTGACCTGATGGTTTAAGGTACTCGTGCTCGGCAAAAGCAGACAAAGTTGCTTGTCTCTCGGCTTAACCGTATCGTTGACCTGACGGTCTAAGATACTCCGCCTCGGACAACCAAATAAAATTTGCTTGTCTCTCGGCTTAACCGTATCGTTGACCTGACGGTTTTAAGATACTCTCGCTCGGCAAAAAAACAAACAAGTTTGCTTTTGCGCTCGCTTATCCGTATCGTTGGCTGACGCCTTAGATACTTCGCCTCGGACAACCAAATAAAATTTGCTTGTCTCTCGGCTTCATCGTATCTTTAACCTGCTGGTTTAAGGTACTCGTGCTCGGCAAAACACAAACAAGTTTGCTTTTGCGCTCGCTTAATCGTATCTTTGTGGTGATGAACAAGAGATTGTTACATATAGTGTTGCTGTTGGCGGCCGCCGTTTCGTTCGTGGCCCATGCCGCGGTTGTGCACCATCATCATCTTAGAACTGTATGTCTGGATGTGGTCTGTGAGTGCATGTGCCCGGGTGAGTGCGGCACGTGTGACGGTTGCGACGGTTGCCACGACGGCGACACCTGCCGGGAGGAGTGTGTGGCGTTCGCCTTGTTCGAGTTGCCGCACTCTCACGACGACGAATCGGTTGCGGCGAGCGACCTGCCCGACAGTGGCCCGGTGCCATTATCGGTTGAAGATGTGAGGGTGGCTGCGGTGTGCGCGGGGTGTCTCTTGTCGTGTGACGATGCCATGGCGTTGCCACACCGTCTTATTGTAAGGTCGTTGTCTTTGCGTGCCCCGCCGGTGGGGCTTTATGTGTGAGTCCGGGCGTCGGGATGATGCCGGGGTCTGTTTTTGTGTCCGCATAGTTTGCGGCATTAGTCTTACATTTCAATTACCGGACAATCATGTTTAGATATATAATGTTGTTTGCGGCGTTTCTGTTTGTCGTATCGTGCGACGGCGGAAGTGCCGATGCCGATGTGGCCGTTGCTGTGGGCGCGGCGCACGACCATGACCATGAAGACGAGCATAACCATGGCGACGATCACGTTCACGGCGCTCTCGACCACGAGGACGAGCATGCCGACGAGGCGCACGACCATGACGAAGATGCCCGTGTGATAGTGTTCAATCCCGAAACGGCCGCCAAGCTGGGGTTTGAGATAACGGAGGCGACGGTGCGGCCCGTGAGCGGCGCCCTGCATGTGGCCGGACGGGTGTTGTCGGCACAGGGCGACGAGGCGGTGGTGTCGGCGCCGGTGTCGGGCATGGTGGCCTTGCCCGAGAGGAGTCTGGCCGACGGCGTGTATGTCGCCAAGGGTCAGACCGTCATGACCATAGTTTCTGACGATATGTTGCAAGACAATTACATGGAGCAGTTTAACGCTGCCAAGGCGGCTTACGACAAGGCTTCGGGCGATTATGAAAGGGCAC
This sequence comes from uncultured Rikenellaceae bacterium, assembly GCA_947054185.1. Lineage (GTDB taxonomy): Bacteria > Bacteroidota > Bacteroidia > Bacteroidales > Rikenellaceae > CASDZP01. The sequence continues at coordinate 26,114 of CAMRVW010000001.1, forward strand.
GTCAGTTGGCCGGCGACACTATTGTGAGCGCCAAGGAGCTGGCGGCCGTAAAGGCGGAGTATATGCAGGCCAAGGTCCGTTATGAGGTGTTGGCGCGCAATGCCGCAAATGGCGGCAAGCGGGTGGTGGCGCCCATGGCGGGTTATGTGGGAGCCATAGAGGTGCGACAGGGTCAGTATGTCGCCTCGGGGACGCCTCTTGCCGTGATTACGCAAGGCAGGCGTATGAGGTTGCGTGTGGATGTGCCGCAGCGCGATTTCGCCGTCATGGGGCAGAGGCTGTCGGCGCGTTTTGTCACCCCTTACGACGGCAAATGTTACGATATCGCCGACATGGACGGGCGGTTGGTCTCTAAAGGAAGATCGACCGACGGCGGCTTCTTCGTGCCCGTGACCTTTGAGTTTGACGGTGCCGGGCAGGTGATGCCGGGGGCGTTCGTGGATGTCTATCTGTCGGGCGGCGATGCCAAAGAGGTGTTGGCCGTGCCGGCGGGGGCGTTGGTTGAAGAGCAGGGAGTCTATTCGGTATATAAGAGAGTGGGACCCGACGAGTTTGAGAAACGATATGTAAAGCCCGGAGTCAGCGACGGCGGGTATGTCGAGATTGCGGCCGGCCTGGAGCCCGGCGACAGGGTGGTGTCGAGCGGTGCCTATTATGTAAAGTTGGCGGGGGTATCGGCCTCGGTGCCGGCGCACAGTCATTCACATTAATCGGTTAAAGAGATGATAAACAGGATAATAAAATATTCTCTCGACAACAGGTTGGTGATAATGGCGCTCTCTGTGCTGCTCATGTTTGCGGGCGGTTACACTGTGGGGCGCATGGAGGTCGATGTGTTTCCCGACCTTACCGCGCCCACAGTGGTGGTGATGACCGAGGCGCAGGGTCTGGCCTCCGAAGAGGTGGAACGGCTGGTGACCTTTCCTGTGGAGACATCGTTGAACGGTGCCACCAACGTGCGGCGCGTACGTTCGCAGTCGTCGACGGGCTTCTCGGTGGTATGGGTCGAGTTTGACTGGGGCACCGACATATACATAGCCCGGCAGATTGTCACCGAGAAGCTGGGCAGCGTGTCCGAGCAGTTGCCCGACGGTGTGGGTGCACCCACGCTTGCGCCCCAGTCGTCGTTGCTCGGCGAGGTGATGATAATAGGTGTCACATCAGACAGCATGTCGCTCGGGCAGTTGCGCACGTTGGCCGACTGGTCTATGCGTCCGCGTCTGTTGTCGGTGGGCGGTGTGGCCCAGGTGACGGTGTCGGGCGGCGAGGTGGCCGAGTATCAGATACTTCTCGACCCCTTACGCATGAAGCATTACGGCGTCACCCTCGACGAGGCGTTAGCCGCTGCCGGGAGGCTCAACGACAACGCCTCGGGCGGCATAATAAACAGTCGCGGCAACGAATATATAATACGCGGCATGGTGCGTACCACCGATCCCGTGCAGATGGGGCAGGCTGTGGTAAGGCAGGCGGACGGGCTGCCCGTCACCTTTGCCGACATAGCCACGGTGCGCATGGGTGCCAAGAGTCCGCTGCTTGGCGAGGCCTCGGTGGAGGGCAAGCCGGGTGTGTTGCTCTCGATAACCAAACAGCCGGGCGTCGACACGGGCCGCCTGACCGAAGAGTTAGACCGCACATTGGCCGACCTTAAGAGAAACATGCCCGCCGGAGTGGTGTTCAACACCGACATTTTCCGTCAGTCGACATTCATAGACGCTTCGATACATAACATAGAGCGCGCCCTGATAGAGGGAGCCGTGCTGGTGGTGGTGATATTGTTCATATTTTTAGCCAATGTGCGCACCACTGTCATATCGCTGGTGGCCATACCGTTGTCGCTGCTCTTCTCGGTGGTGGTGCTCAAGGTGATGGGGCTCACGCTCAATACCATGAGTTTGGGCGGGTTGGCCATTGCCATAGGTTCGCTTGTGGACGACGCCATAATAGACGTTGAGAATGTGTTCCGCCGGTTGCGTGAAAACAACCTGCTGCCGCCGGAGAGCCGGGCTCCCAAGCTGAAGGTGATATATGAGGCGTCGGCAGAGATCCGTTCGTCGATATTCAATGCCACGCTCATCATCATAGTCACTTTCGTGCCCCTCTTTTTCCTTAGCGGCATGGAGGGACGCATGCTCAAGTCGTTGGGGGTGTCGTTCATAGTGTCGCTCTTTGCCTCTATGGTTGTGGCTGTCACCATCACACCCGTGTTGTGCTCGTATATGCTCACCTCAGACAAGATGTTGGCCGGCCATGAGCGCGAGCCGTGGATCACCCGCAAGATGAAAGAGGGGTATCGCAGGTTGCTCACGGCGGTGCTGAACCATCGTAAGGTGGTGGTGGCCGTGGCCGTGGTGCTCTTCGGCGGCGCCATGTTTGTGATGACGCGTCTGGGGCGCAGCTTTCTGCCTCCGTTCAACGAGGGGTCGATGTCGATTTCGCTGGCCACCCTTCCGGGCACCGACATGGCTCACAGCGGACGTTTGGCATCCATTGCAGAGGAGATGCTTTTGTCCATCCCCGAGGTCAGGACCGTGGCCCGCAAGACGGGACGCGCCGAGCTCGACGAGCATGCTTTGGGCTCCAACACCTCGGAGCTTGACGTGCCTTTCGTGCTCGGTGACAGAAGCCGTCGGGAGCTGTTTGCCGAGGTGCGCGACAAGCTGGGGTCGATAGACGGCGTGGTGTTCGAGATAGGGCAGCCCATATCGCACCGCATGGACATGTTGCTGTCGGGTACGCGTTCAAATATCGCCATCAAGATATTCGGCGATGACCTGCAACGCATGTTTGCCATAGGCGGCTCCATCAAGACGCTTGTGGAGGATATACCCGGTCTGGTGGATGTCAATGTGGAGCAGCAGATAGAGAGTCCGCAGATACACATAAAGCCCCGCAGACAGGTGCTGTCGCGTCTTGGCATACCCATAGGCGACTTTGTCGACGATTTGGAGGTGGCTCTGGCCGGGCGCGTGGTGTCGCAGGTCTATGACAGGTCGCGTAACTTTGACGTGACGGTGAAATTTGACGACAGGGTGAAAGAGTCGCCCGAGGAGTTGGGCCGCATACTCTTCGACGCCACGGTGGACGGACGCAGCGTCAAGGTGCCGCTCGGCGAGATTGCCGAGATAGTATCCACGTCGGGTCCCAACTCGGTAAACCGCGAGAATGTGATGCGCAAGGTGGTGGTGTCGGCAAACGTGGAGGGGGGCGACCTGCGAGGCGTGGTCGATGAGATTGCGCGCCGTGTGGATGAGTCGATAGCGTTGCCCGAAGATTATCACATTGAGTATGGCGGTCAGTTCGAGAGCGAGGCGGCGGCATCGCGCACGTTGATGATAATGTCGGCTCTCTCGATATTGGTGGTGCTTCTGCTGCTGTTCGGCGAGTTTCACAATGTCAGGCTCACGGGCATAGTGATGCTCAACCTGCCACTGTCGCTCATTGGCGGGGTGTTTGCCGTGTGGCTGTCGTCGGGGGTGATAAGCATACCTTCCATAATAGGTTTCATATCGCTTTTCGGTATTGCCACGCGCAACGGCATATTGCTCATATCTCACTTCAATGACTTGAAAAACAAGGGTATGGGTGTGGTTGAACGGGTGGTCGCAGGTTCTTACGACCGTCTCAACCCCATCATACTGACGGCCCTTACCTCGGGGTTGGCCTTGATACCCATTGCATTAGGTGGGTCGTTGCCCGGCAATGAGATTCAGAGTCCCATGGCCGTGGTGATACTCGGCGGTCTTTTCAGCTCCACATTGTTGAATCTTTTCGTTGTGCCGGCGGTATATGTGCTTGTGTATGACGGAAAAGAGAGGGAGTGAGAGTGGTTACATTAAAAGAGACAGATTGATGAAAAAGATATTTTTAGCGGCCCTGATGTCGTTTGCCTCGCTTGCCGGGCAGGCGCAGATAGAGCCTAACACCGTGATGTGCACCAAAGATATGCCCGTCATGGAGATGCCAATGGGGGCGGGTTATGCCCGTTTCATAGAGCATGTGCTGGCTTCGAGTGTCGAGATAGAGGCGCTCGGGGCCGCGCTTGAGGCCGAGACAAAGGCTGCGCGCGTGGGCATAGGGCCTGAAGACCCCGAGGCCGAGATAGCCTATTTCGTAAAGCGTAACACATCGTTCGAGATGAATGTGGTGCAGGGGTTTGAGTTTCCCACCGTCTATGTCAACCGTTCGCGGTTGGCGCGTTTGCAGTCGGCTCGCAGCGGTGCGGCCTATCGCATGGCGGTGCGTGAGTTGGTGGGGCAGGCGCAAGCCATGTATATGGATGCCGTCTATTACAACAACCTCATATCGTTGCTGGCGCGTTCGCTCGACAATGCCGACCGTTTTTACCGCACCTATCGCAAGCGTATGACCGGCGGTGATGGCACCGTGTTGGAGGCCAATAAGATAGAGGCGATGTATTTGGGCGTGTCGGCGCAGTATCGCAAGGCGGTGACCGAGCGTGACAACAATCTGCGCAAGATGCGCCTGCTGGCTTCACTGCCCGAGACGTTCACCGTCACCGACAGCATCTATCCTGCATTCGATGTTGACGTCGAGGGCTTTGTGGCACGTGCCCTCGAGATGGATTACGGCCTTGAGCAGGCGGCAATAGACACGCTGATCGCCCGGAGGCAGCTGCGTCTGTCACGCAGCGAGAGGCTGCCCGGCTTTAAGGTCGGTTACCGTCTGAGCATGGAGGCGCGTGAGCCGTCGCACGGTGTCGTTGCCGGTTTGAGCATACCGCTGTGGGGACGGGCAGGCTCTGTAAAGGCGGCCAAGGCGGCGCAGCACTCTGCACACAAGAGCATGGAGGCCAAGCGCGCCTTGCTCGAAGCGGAGCTCGAGGGGGTGAGAGAGTCGTACCTTACATCTGTGGCCACGCTTGACGATTACCGCAGGTTGCTCAGGGGACGTTCGTCGGCCGAGGTGCTCGGCAAGGCCCTCGATGCGGGCGAGCTGTCGGTGCTCGAATATTTCGTGGAGCTCAACGTGTGGTACGATACCGCGGTGGCGATAGTTGAAAACGAGCACGAGGCGGCTCTTGCGGCGGCCTTCATGCAGTTGTGCGTGTCGGAGTTTTGATGACATTGATTTGTTTTAAAAGGCCGTCCGACGGGGCGGCCTTTTTGTTTGTGCGGAGGCCTCGGGGGGCGTGTCTGGTCTGACAGGTGTTTTTGCGGGCTATTTGTTGTGCGGGTTGTCGTTGTCTTGTAAAAAATGTTATCTTTGCATGAGCCTCTGTGTGAGGTGTCTTTTATGTAAAAGAGTATTCAATATGAGTGAGTTTATAGTATCGGCACGAAAATATCGCCCTGTGACTTTCGAGTCGGTTGTGGGGCAGAGACATATAACCGAGACGTTGCGCAATGCCGTGACAAGGGGCACCATTGCACATGCCTATCTGTTTTGCGGTCCGCGCGGGGTGGGTAAGACCACATGCGCGCGCATCTTGGCCAAGACCATCAACTGCCTGTCGCCCAAAGACAACGCCGAGCCGTGCAACGAGTGCGAGTCGTGCCGTGCCTTTGCCGACAACAGGTCGTTCAACATACACGAGCTCGATGCCGCGTCGAACAACTCGGTCGACAACATACGCGCACTCACCGAGCAGGTGCGCATACCGCCGCAGGTGGGCCGTTACAGCATTTACATAATTGATGAGGCCCACATGTTGTCGACGGCTGCATTCAACGCCTTTCTCAAAACACTCGAAGAGCCGCCCGCGCATGCCGTTTTCATACTGGCCACCACCGAGAAGCACAAGATAATACCGACCATATTGTCGCGGTGTCAGATATATGATTTCAAGCGCATAAAGGTTGACGGTGTGGTCGATTACCTCAAGTTCATATCGGGTAATGAGGCTGTGGGGTATGACGACGAGGCGTTGCACATAATAGCCCAAAAGGCCGACGGGTGCATGCGCGACGCCCTTTCGATGTATGACAAGGCGGTGTTGTATTGTGCCGGCAACCTTACGGGGCATGCTGTGGCAGAGGCGCTTAACGTGCTCGATTACGACACATATTTCAATTTTGTCGACACGGTGGCGGCGGGCGATTATGCCTCGGCACTCGTGCAGTTTGACGATGTGTTGCAGAAGGGGTTTGACCCGCAGATATTTCTTGGCGGCCTGTGTGCTCATCTGCGTAATCTGTTGGTTGCCAAAAACGGGTCGACCATGTCGCTTTTGGAGGTGACAGGCTCGGTGGCCGAGCGTTACAAGAGGCAGGCTGCCGCGGTGAATGTGCCTTTTGTGTTCGATGCCCTGAATATAGTGTCGTCGGGTGAGCGAGACATCAAGAACAGCAATTCGCAGAGGCTTCAAAGCGAGATAGTCATACTTAAGATATGCAACCTCTCTCCGGTCAAGCTTACAGGCGGGCCGTCGGGGGCTTATACTCTGCCGTCGGGAGGAGCTTCTGCACCCGTTGCAGGGGCGGCTTCTTCTGTGGGGACGGGCTCTTCTGCGAGGGGTGCGGCTCCTGCGGCCCCTGTGGGTTCTGCGGGTGCCGGGGGGGCTTCTGCGGGTGTGGCGCGGGGTGGTGCTGTCGCTTCAGCGGCAACTGTTTCGTCGGCAGGTGGTGCGGCATCTGTGCCTTCGGGCGGTGCCTCTGTGAGGGCGGGCATGGCTGTCACGTCGGCTCCTTCGGTGACGGTGTCGGCACGTCCTGCTGTATCACGCCCTGTGTCGGGGGCATCATCTGCGGCGGTGGCATCGTCTGTGGCGGACTCTTCTTATGCGGGGGGGGCGTCGCGGGGAGGCTCCAAGTTGGGTTTGTCTATAAGTTCTATGGTGGGGAGTGCCGCCAGGGCAACGGCGTCGAACGAGGCCAAGAGCGACGAGGCCGAGCCCGACGTCATCTCACCGATTGCCGAGAGCGACCATGAGGCGGTGCTCAACGCCTGTAAGGCTTATGCCTCCGAGCTGATAGAGAGTCGTCCGCGCATGGCGGTGGCTTTCACATCGGCGCACATAGATGACGGCCGCATTGTGCTGACATTGAAGAGCAAGATAATAGAGCAGGAGGTGACCCAAAACAAGTATGAGTTTGTCGGTCGTCTCATAGAGCTGTCGGGAGTGAGCAATATAAGCATAGAGACTGTGGTTGACGAGACCATGGAGGATAATACGAAGACAATCTTTGTCAAGGACGAAGACAAACTGAAGTATCTGACCGAGAAAAACCCCGACATAAGGCAGTTGTGCAAGGAACTGGGGTTGGATTTCGCCTGACGTACGGGCTGTGGCCTGTGTTTTTATGTTACCTCTCGGAGTCGGGACGGCTATTTCGCCGTGTTTTTACGGTGTCTTTCCGGGTCGAAAAATTTGTATCCTATGTTTACGCCTATCTTGTAAGGCATCCATTCGGCCGACATGTTGTAAAAGATATCTTCGCCAGTTACCTTGTTCAGCCCTGTGTACCAGCTGTGTTGCCAGCCATATCCCACGAACGCCTCTATGAGCATGCGTTTGCCAACCCTCCATTGGTAACCGGTGGTGGCGCCTATGATAATGCCCCAGCCTTTGCAGTTTTTCATGTCGTCTTTGGCCATGTTAAAGCCCAGCATGCCGGCAGAGGCCCCTATATACCAGCCGTTGAAGTTTTCTTTGGTGTGAAACCTTACCTCGTTGAGGAATAAGCCGAATTGCATGGGACGTCCGCCCACAGAGTTCCACGGAGAGTACACACCCTCCATGTTGAAGGTGGTCTTTTTAGACAGAGGCATCTCCAATGACGGATTTATGACCCCCACGAGCGCATATACGCCGTTGAGTTTGACGTAAGATTGCGCCATAAGACTTGTGGATGACAATATCGCCAATGTGAGGAGGATGAACTTTTTCATGATAGAATATTTGTTGCAAAGATACGATTAAGCCGAGAGGCAAGCAAATTTTATTTGTTTGCCCGAGGCGAGAGTATCTTAAAACCGACAGGTTAACGATACGATTAAGCCGAGAGGCAAGCAAATTTTATTTGTTTGTCCGAGGCGAGAGTATCTAAGACCGTCAACTCAAAGATGGCAAAAACTTGTTTGTTTTTGCCCCGGCGAAGTATTTAAGGCGAAGCTGAAAACATGAACAGGCGAGGGCAAAAGCAAGGATGGTGTGTTTTGCTGTCAGGTCAAATGTATATAACAGAAAATGTTGTCGTACAGTGTTTTAATGTTTGAGTTTCACATCGAACACCTCTCCTTGTGCGGCGCAATATGTCTGCGGGAATATCTTGCGGGCCTCTTCGAGCAGTGGTGTGTTGTCGCCTTTGTAACGCGATGAGAAGTGGCCTATGACCAGGCGGCCCACATTTGCTTTCAGGGCTGTCATGGCGGCGTCTGTTGCCGTGGAGTGGTCTGTCATGGCGGCGCGTGTGCTGTCCGGGCATGCGAATGTCGCCTCGTGAAAGAGCAGGTCGACATCACGGACGGCCTCGACGATGGTGTCGGAATATGCCGTGTCGGTGCAGTAAGCTATCGAGCGTGGAGAGTATGGGCGATAGGTCAGCATGCTGTTGGGCAGGGTGTGGTCTGCGCGCACTATGTCTTCACCGCGTTTGGCGGCACATATCTCGTGGAGCGACAGCGAATGGTTGGCGATGGCCGCCTTGCTGACGTTGAGTGCAGGAGTCTTCTCTTTGAAGAGAAAGCCGCATGCCGGCACCGAATGTTTCAGCGGTATGGTGGTTATGGTCAGGGTCTTGTTTTCAAAGATGGTTTCGGCTCGGGCGGACTCTATGGGGTGGTGTTCTATCTTGTAAGGCAGCAGGTCGAAGAAGATGCCCATGGACGACATCAGCTCCTCTAAGGCAGCAGGTGCATATATGTGTAACGGCTGCTCGCGTTTGATGAGTCCCATTGTGGAGACAAGGCCGAAGAGTCCGAAGACGTGGTCGCCGTGCAGGTGGGTTATCAGTATGCGGTTGAGCTTGTGCAGCGGTATGTTATAGCGTATAAGTTGTTTTTGTACCCCTTCGCCGGCGTCTATCAAAAAAAACTGCTCGTGTGAGTTTATCACACAAGCAGTCGGATATTCGCCGACCACGGGAAGCGCCGATGCGCTCCCTAACATAGTCAGCCTGAAAGTCATACGTTAACTATTTTTCAGCGTTTTCAAGTTGTGCCTTAAGCTCGGCAAGACCTGAAATGTCACCCAAGGTGGTCTTCTCGACAGCTGAGTTGATCATCTTGACAGCCTTCTGAGTCGAGTTGCCGTCTTTAGAGGGTTTCTCTGAAGAGGCCTCGAGAGCGGGGGCGTTGTCGCCTTGCGCAATGCGGGTGTGCGACAGGGTGATACGTTTGGTTGCCTTTACAAACTCGATGACCTTGAAGTCGAGAGTCTCGCCGACAACGGGCATGGTGCCGTCTTCCTTAACCAGCTGCTTGGTGGGAGCGAAGCCCTCAACACCGTGCTCGAGGGTTACGATGGCGCCCTTGTCGTTGATTTCGGCTATTGTGCCCTTGTGTGTCGAGTCGAGCGTGAAGAGCGTTTCAAACACGTCCCAGGGGTTGTCTTCGAGCTGTTTGTGACCGAGGCTCAAACGACGGTTCTCTTTGTCTATCTCGAGCACCACAACCTCTATCTCTGCACCCTTTGAGGTGAACTCTGCCGGGTGTTTGATTTTCTTGGTCCAGCTGAGGTCTGAGATGTGGATGAGGCCGTCGACGCCCTCTTCTATCTCGACGAACACGCCGAAGTTGGTGAAGTTACGCACTTTGGCCTTGTGGGTTGAGCCGACGGCATATTTGGTCTCGACATCTTCCCAGGGGTCTTTGGTGAGCTGTTTGATGCCCAGGCTCATCTTGCGCTCGTCACGGTCGAGGGTGAGCACAACTGCCTCTATCTCGTCGCCAACCTTCATGAACTCCTGTGCAGAGCGCAGGTGCTGTGACCATGACATCTCGCTTACGTGTATCAGACCCTCGACGCCCGGAGCGATCTCGATGAACGCACCGTAATCGGCCATGACAACCACTTTGCCCTTGACCTTGTCGCCGATCTTAAGCTCTGAGCTGAGCGCATCCCAAGGATGGGGAGTGAGCTGCTTGAGACCCAAGGCGATACGTTTTTTGGCATCGTCGAAGTCGAGTATAACCACGTTGAGTTTCTCGTCGAGGTGTACAATCTCTTCGGGATGGTTTACGCGGCCCCAAGAGAGGTCGGTGATGTGTATGAGGCCATCCACGCCGCCAAGGTCGATGAACACGCCGTAAGAGGTGATGTTCTTGACGGTACCTTCGAGCACCTGACCTTTTTCGAGCTTGGAGATGATATCTTTTTTCTGTTGCTCGAGCTCGGCCTCGATGAGAGCCTTGTGCGATACAACGACATTGCGGTATTCCTGATTGATTTTGACAACCTTGAACTCCATGGTCTTACCCACATATACGTCGTAATCGCGTATGGGTTTGACATCTATCTGAGAGCCGGGAAGGAACGCTTCTATGCCGAACACGTCCACGATCATGCCGCCTTTGGTTCTGCATTTGATGAAGCCTTTGATGATCTCGTCTTTCTCCAGAGCCTCGTTGACGCGGTCCCAAGAGCGGAGCTGACGTGCTTTCTTGTGAGAGAGCACCAGCTGGCCTTTTTTGTCTTCGGCGTTCTCGACATACACCTCGACCTTCTCGCCAATGGCAAGCTCGGGGTTGTAACGGAATTCGCTGACAGGTATCACACCCTCAGACTTGTAACCGATGTTGACGACAACCTCGCGTTTGTTAACCGCGATTACCGTTCCTTCGAGCACCTCGCCCGACTGGATGTTAGAGAGAGTCCTGTCGTATTTGTCGGAGATAGACTCTTTTGAGTCGTTGCCGTAAATACCTTTTTCGCTTTCAAACGCATCCCAATCGAATGTCTCGATGTTGGCTGAAGCGTTGATCTGCTCGTTTGTTTTTTCTGCCATTTCTATTAGTTGTTAGACATTATGTTTCACCTCTGGTCATCAGACTAGAGGCCTGCAAATGTAATAATAATATTCCGAACAGCAAATATCGGCCTTTTTTTTGACGTACTGTTTATGGTCGCAAGGGGGTAAGGTCGATGGTTTGTGTGATGCCTATTTGGTCGATGAAACGGTCGTCGTGCGATATGACCATAAGTGTGCCGCGATACTCTCTTATGGTGTCGGTGAGTATGGCGAGGCTTTCGATGTCGAGGTTGTTGGTCGGCTCGTCAAGCACGAAGAGGTCGGGGCTGTGGTCGGATATCATCATGCAGCACAGCATAAGGCGCATGCGTTCGCCTCCGCTGAGTGTATGGCAGGGCTTGTCCCACGACGACGCCGGGAACAGGGCGCGGTCAAGGCGCATCTTGATGTCGTGGTCGGCGAGGTGGCGCACGTTGTGGCGTTCTGCCATTTGCAGTACCGTCAGAGGGGTGTCGAGTGCCTTGTACTCCTGGTCGAGACAGGCGGTCGAGAAGTCGGCGCGTTCCACCCGTCCGTGTGTGGGGGTGAGATGGCCCAGCAGCAGGCGCACCAGCGTTGTCTTGCCGCTGCCGTTGTCGCCGGCTATGTGCACCCGCCCGCCGCTGCATATCTCTATGTCGAGCGGATGGCTCCATAGGGTGGCACCGTCGTTATAGGCGAAACAGAGGCCCGAGGCCCTGACAAGACGTTTGCCTGTGTGAATGACGGCGTTGTTGAAGTCTATCTTAAGCTCGGCGCGGTGTGTCTGTCTTTGGCGTAACAGGTTGAGTTTCTGTTGTGTCTGCTCTATGATGGCGGTGTGCCTGAGGCGAAGCTGCGATGTGCTGTTTTCGGCCTGTGCGCCGCGTGCATTCATTATTATGCGGGCTGTGCCCCCTTTCGATTTGTTGCGTTCGCCCTGTGCCGTGCGCCGTTCCTGCCTTTGCTGTGCCTCCTGTGCCCGTTTGCGGGCCGTGCGCAGGGCGTTGTGTCCCGCCTCTATCTGTTCTGTCAGCGACTGTTCTTCGGCGTCTCGTTGCTTGCGATAGAAGTCGTAATTGCCGCCATAGCTCTTTACACCCTCGGATGTCAGTTCGTAAGTGGTATTCAAGAGGTTGAGCAGCGTTATGTCGTGGCTGACCACTATCAGCGTGGCGCTTGTCTGCTCTATGTAACGGTAAAGTCTTGCCCGTGCCGTGCGGTCGAGGTGGTTGGTGGGTTCGTCTAACAGCACCGTGTCGGGGGAGTGCAGGGCAAGTGCCGCGAGCATGGCCTTGGTGCGTTCGCCGCCGCTGAGTTCTGAGGCCGGGGTGTCGGGCCCTATGTGCGAGAGTCCCCACTGTGCCAGGGCCGTGTGGCATCTATCCTCTATATCCCAGTCGTCAGAGAGGGTGTCGAAGAGGATGGGGTCGACCGAGCCGGCGCAGATGGCCCGCAAAGCCTCTATCTTGCCGGCGACACCGAGCATTTCGGCGACGTTTCGGCTGTCGGGGGCTGTGTTTTGGGGTATGTAACAGAGGTGCGATGAGGCTGTGACGCTTCCCGTGGCAGGGGTCAGACGACCTGCCATTATTTGCATAAGCGTCGACTTGCCGACACCGTTGGCGCCTATAAGCGATACTTTGGCCCCCTCGGGCACCGAGAGGCTGATGTTTGAAAACAGCGGTTGCTGATTGGTGTGGCGGTAAGAGATGCCGCGTAATATGATACTCATGATAAACGATCGTACGGATGGCCGCCCGGCCGGTGAAACCTGAATGCTTGTTGTGTGACATCGGCTCCCTTGGAACCGAACTAACGATCGCTTATCTTCATCGGAGTGATTTTTGATTCGGGGACAAAAATAGAAAATAAAGCGGTGCGGACAAAATTTAAGGAGCTCTTTTTATTCGTCGGGTGACGACCGGCTTTCAAGCGGATATGGGTAAAGGGGCGTGGCAGGGGGCTTTCGGAAGAGGGGTCTTGTTGTTGGGGAGTGGGGTTTTTCCGGAAGGCGATATCTTAAAGTAAAAGAGCAACCCCGTTTGCTTGCGGTTGCACTTTTGTTTACTATAGTTTCAGGGTCTCTTTGAGTATGAGGCTGAATTTTTCGGCTCCCTCTTCGTGCAGATGGCTGGCGTCGAAGAAGTCGTCTTCCGTAAAGCGGGGGTCGTCGATGAAGTCGTAATACTCCGTTTCGGGGTATGCGCTCTGCATGGAGTCGACGCATTGCCGCATCTCTGCCTTGCCGCGCTCGGTCATCATCTCTGTGAAGGTGCTGTAACAGGGCATGGCAATCACCGCTAAGCGCACACCGGCCTTGTTGCAGGCGTCGGCAAGGTGTTTGAGGTTGTCGATGCCCTCTTTGAAAGCGAGCGGGGCATTGGGGTGACCATAGTCTATTGTGAGCGTGAGTTGGGTGCTCTTCCAGTCTTTCGAACGTGACGATGCAGGCATCCTCTCAAACCCCGACGGCATGCATCCGTGCTTGTCCTCGAAGTCGCTTTTGAAAATGCGCGCACCATACTCCAGGCGCGAGTTGAGCAGTTCCGACCAATGCCAATAGGGTATGTGGGGCTCGTATGATATGCCCATATACTTTTCATACATGCACTGATAGGTCGAGGTGAAATTTACAGACTTTTGAGTCCCCTCTTTACTTGCGCACGGATATAGGTAACTCAGATATTGCGAGTTGTATCGAAGGGGCCATATCACGCATTTCAAGTTGGTGAGTGTGGGTATGTAACGTCGGGCCAGTGCTGCATCGTAATAGGCAGTGCGTCCGCTGATGGCCATGTTGAACACGCTGTCGCCCAAATGTTCGGGTATAATGCCGGTGGCGGTGTGAGAGTGCCCCAGCACCAGCACCTTTATGCGGTCGCCGTGCTCTTCGACATATCGCCGCTTATATGAGTAACCGTTCGGGACGGTGAGCAGAAACAGCTCTATGGCTATGCAGAGAAGCAATGCAAGCAGGGCGAAGAGTGCCGTTTTGCGCAAAAAACATTTCATGGTCTGTCAGAATTGGAAGTAAATAAAATCGGTCTGTCCTCCCGCGAAGAGCAAGATAATGAGTATGATGGAAAGGTAAAGCGCCCAACGTACGGCTCGCGGGCGCAGCACTGCCGAGGTGTCGGCAAGTTGCAGCACGTGGTTTTTGTGACGTCCCAACCACTCGACAACCAAGAATATCACTATGAACGCCAGCGCCTTTTTGCCGTATGTGGGCATGGCGGGGTGCAGCTTGGTTACCATGCACACCATATAGTCGTATGCCTGTTGTATCGTCTCGGCGCGGAACAGAATCCACCCTATCACCACCAGGGCAAAGGTGAGAATCATCTGCCACGCCTCTTTAAACGACGGCAGCATCTTGCCTTGCGCCACCACATCGGTATATTTGCGGTTGCGTCCCAGCATCAGCAGCGGGAAGAACAACAGCGCGTGGTATGCACCCCAGCCTATGAACGTCCAGTTGGCGCCATGCCAGAATCCGCTGATGAGAAATATTGTCATGGTGTTGCGGGCCACCTTCCACCGGGCGCAACGGCTGCCGCCCAAGGGTATATATATGTAATCGCGGAACCATGTGGTGAGCGATATGTGCCAGCGCCTCCAAAACTCGGCTATGTCGCGCGAGAAGTACGGGAAATTGAAGTTGCGCATGAGGTCTATGCCGAACAGACGCGCCGTGCCGATGGCTATGTCGGAATAGCCCGAGAAGTCGCCGTATATCTGGAAGGTGAAGAATATGGCTCCGCAAATCAGGTCTAAACCGTTAAGAGTCTGGTAATTGGCGAATATGATGTTTGCTGCCGCGGCGCAGTTGTCGGCTATCACCATTTTTTTGAAAAATCCCCATAGTATCTGTCTTGCCCCGTCGACGGCCTTGGTGTAATCGAATGTGCGTGGTGCCAGAAATTGGGGCAGCAGGTTGGTGGCGCGCTCTATGGGGCCGGCCACCAGCTGGGGGAAGAAGCTGATGAAGGCGAAGAATGCCACCATGTCGTGGGTGGGTGTTATCTTGCGTCGATATACGTCGATGGTGTAACTGAGGGCCTGGAACGTGTAAAAGCTGATGCCCACGGGCAGCAGTATGTCGAGCGTGACCCAGTCGGCCTCCATGCCTAAAGAGCGTAAGATGTGTGCAAAGTTTTCGCCGAAGAAGTTGAAATATTTGAAATAGCACAGTATCGCCAGGTTCAATACTATGTTGGCGGCGCTGATGGCTTTTTGCACACTGCGTCTGCCCTCGTTGCGCTCGAGCAGTATGCCGCTCAGGAAGCTGCATACGGTGGTTATGGCAATGAGGATGAGAAAACGCCAGTCCCACCAGCCGTAAAAGAGATAACTGACCGCCACCACAAAGAGGTTTTGCTGTCGCAGGGGTTTGAACACGAACCAATAGAGCAGGAAGACTATGGGCAAAAACAGAAGGAATTCGAAAGAGTTGAAAAGCACGGATGTCTGTTGTTGCACCCCGGTTCCTCGGCAGGGCGTTTTGCAAAGATAAAGCGTGAGGAACATTCGTCTTATCTCTCTTTCGGGTAAACGGAACTAAAACAAACAGTGCACTCTTCTCACCCGGCGCCACGTTGTGTGAGAGTTGCGGTGTTTATCCTTTCAGTCTGTAAAATTGGCGATTTTAAAAGAGAAGGATAAAGCAGAAAACGCTTCTTGTTGATTTACTGTCTTTTGCCGTTTTGACAAGACAGGTGTGATAAGTCTATTGCTAATTAAAACGCACGGCGGCAGAGGTGTTGTGCCCGGGTTCCTCTGACAGGCTTTTGCAAAAAAAAGAAGCGTGAGGAACTAAATCGTTTATCTCTCTTTAGGTATCGCCAAACACCCGACTAAAAACAAACAACATCTTCCCCACGCAATACCACAAACAGGCCGCACGGGCGTGTTCATAGCATTGGTGAGCGTTTGTATTGTCTATCCTTTTAGTCTGTAAAATTGGCGATTCTAAAGAGAAGGATAAAGCAAAAACGCTTCCTATATATCTAATTCATAGCTGTTTTTGAAATGACTTTTTCATAAACAGCATCACAAAGTTAAATAAATATCGGAACAATACAACGCTTCGGGGAAGATGTTGAAATGCAAAAATATAATTTATTTGGAGAAAGTGTCGGCAAAATAGTTGTGATGCACATTTTCAGACATGGCAGGCTTTTGTTGTCGGATGGAGGCTGACGATGGGTTAGGGCGGGGGAGGATGGGGGAGTCGGTGTCGGGCGGTTGTTTAGGCCGTTCTATTGATGAGCAGCATGTTGAGGCTGTCGGAAAGAGCCGTGGGGGTGGCGGACGATAAACGAAAAAGGCCCCGTCATCAAGACGGGGCCTTTTGGTCAAGGTATTTTAAAACTTACTCTTCGGTGTTGTAATTCATCGCTGCGAAGCGTTTGTATGTCGAGTAACGCCATTTAGCGTTGGTCTCGGAAGCAGCGAAGAGCTCTTGAGCCTCGGCGGGGAACGCCTTGAGCAATGAGGTGTAACGCACCTCGTTGAGGATGAAGTTTTGGAATTCGCTCCAGTTCGGCTCTTTAGAGTCGAGGGTGAAGGGGTTTTGTCCCTGCTCTATGAGGGTGGGGTTATAGCGCCACAGGTGCCAGTAACCGCACTCGACAGCGCGTTTCTCGGTGAGCTGTGACACACCCATGCCGCCCTTGATGCCGTGGTTGATACACGGTGCGTACGCTATGATGAGCGATGGCCCGTCGTATGCCTCGGCCTCTTTGAGAGCCTGGAGGTATTGGTTGTGGTTGGCGCCCATGGCCACCTGTGCCACATATACATAGCCGTATGTCATGGCCATTGCGCCAAGGTCTTTCTTGCGCACACGTTTGCCGGCAGAGGCAAATTTGGCAACGGCGCCTATCGGGGTCGACTTAGACGACTGGCCGCCGGTGTTGGAGTAAACCTCGGTGTCGAGCACCAGCACGTTGACATTCTCGCCCGATGCCAGCACGTGGTCCAGGCCGCCGTATCCGATATCGTAAGCCCAGCCGTCGCCGCCGAATATCCAGGTCGACTTGCGCACCAGATATTGCTTGAGGTCGACAATCTGACGGCAAGCGTTGCAGTCGCACTTCTCGGCAAGCGGCAACAGCTTCTCGGCAGCAGCCTTCGATGCCTCGTATGAGTTGAAGCCGTCGAGCCACTCCTGCATCGCAGCCTTGGTCTCGGCCGAGCACTTGTCGCAGTTGGCGATGGCGTCGGTGACAGTGGCTTTCAGGCGGTTACGCAGGGTCTTGACACCGGTGTTGATACCCAGGCCGAACTCGGCGTTGTCCTCGAAGAGCGAGTTGGCCCATGCGGGACCGTGGCCGTTCTTGTCGGTGCAATAGGGTGACGAGGGTGCAGAGCCGCCGTATATAGACGAGCATCCTGTGGCGTTGGCGATGTTCATGTGGTCGCCGAACAGCTGGGTTATGGCCTTGATATAGGGGGTCTCGCCACAGCCTGCACATGCGCCCGAGAACTCGAAGAGCGGTTGTGCGAACTGGCTGTTCTTGACGCTGCGGGTCTTGTCGACGACGGTTTTGTAACCCACCTTGTCGTGCATGTATGCAAAGCGTTCTGCCTCACCGTTTTCGAGCTCTCCCTCAAGGGGCTTCATGACGAGTGCCTTGGTCGGTGCGGGACAGATGCCGGCGCAGTTGCCGCAACCGGTACAATCGAGCGGGCTGACCTGTATCTTGAACTTGTACTCTTTGAGAGCGCCTGCACCCTGTATGGTGACGGTGCCTGCGGGAGCTGCGGCAGCCTCGGCCTCGGTCAGGAGGAACGGGCGTATCGCTGCGTGGGGGCACACATAGGCGCACTGGTTACACTGTATACAGTTTTCTGACTGCCACTGGGGAACGTTGGTTGCGATACCGCGCTTTTCATACTGGGCGGTGCCGGCATCCCAGGTACCGTCTTCGCGGCCCTTGAAGGCGCTGACGGGCAGGTCGTCGCCTTTGAGCGCGTTGATGGGGGCAACGATCTTGGCGATGAACTCGGGAAGGTCGCCGTGGTGCTCGGGTGCAGGGGTGATAGAGGCCCACTCGGCGGGTATCTCTATCTTGACGACATTTGCACCGGCCTCAACGGCAGCATAGTTTTTGTTTACGATGTCTTCACCTTTCTTGCCGTAAGATTTGAAGATGGCCTTCTTCATGTGCTCGACGGCGCTGTCGTAAGGTATGACGCCCGACACCTTGAAGAATGCGCTCTGCATTATGGTGTTGGTGCGTGAGCCCAACCCCAGCTCGGCAGCTATCTTGGTGGCGTTGATGACATAGAAGTTGATGTGGTGCTCGGCCATGTATCTCTTCATGTCGTCAGGCAGGTGCTTTTTGGTGGTCTCCTCGTCCCAGACACTGTTGAGCAGGAAGGTGCCGCCGTCTTTCAGCCCTTTCAAAAGGTCGTATTTGCCAAGGTATGAAGGCACATGGCAGGCCACGAAGTCGGGAGTGGTGACCAGATAGGGCGAGTTGATGGGGTGGTCGCCGAAACGAAGGTGCGAGCTGGTGTAACCGCCCGATTTCTTCGAGTCGTAAGAGAAATAGGCCTGGCAATATTTGTTGGTTGCCTCACCGATGATCTTGATGGAGTTTTTGTTGGCGCCCACGGTGCCGTCCGAGCCCAGACCTATGAAGCGCGCCTCGAACAGACCCTCGTGGTCGAGCTGAAGCTCGGGACCCACGGGCAACGACTTGAAGGTGACGTCGTCGACGATGCCCACCACAAACTGGTTTTTGGGCTCGTTCATCTTAAGGTTGTCGTAAACGGCCAGTATCTGTGCAGGGGTGGTGTCTTTAGACGAGAGACCGTAACGGCCGCCCACTATTAACGGGGCGTTCGCCTTGCCATAGAAGAGGTCTTTGACGTCGAGATAGAGGGGGTCGCCGTT
The DNA here is from genome assembly GCA_947054185.1 of uncultured Rikenellaceae bacterium. GTDB lineage: Bacteria > Bacteroidota > Bacteroidia > Bacteroidales > Rikenellaceae > CASDZP01. Next base: position 44,909 of record CAMRVW010000001.1, read on the forward strand.
TGCGCCCGGCTCTTTGGTGCGGTCGAGCACACAGATGCGTTTGACCGTCGAGGGGAGCACACTCATGAAATGTTTTGCCGAGAAGGGACGATAGAGGTGTACCGATATAAGACCCACTTTTTCGCCTCTCTTTGCAAGGTATGCGATGGTCTCGCGGATGGTCTCGGTGATAGAGCCCATGGCGATGATGATGTTTTCGGCATCGGGTGCGCCGTAATAGTTGAACGGGGCATAGCTGCGTCCGGTGATGTGGCTTATCTGCTTCATGCACTCGGCAACCATGTCGGGAACGGCGTCATAGAAGCTGTTGGCAGCCTCGCGCGTCTGGAAGTATATGTCGGGGTTCTGCGCGGTGCCTCGTGTGACGGGATGCTCGGGGTTGAGAGCGCGAGAGCGGAACTCGGCCAGAGCCTTCCTGTCGAAGAGGGGCTCGAGGTCTTCCTGCTCGAGAAGCTCTATCTTCTGTATCTCGTGCGAGGTGCGGAAACCGTCGAATATGTTCATGAAGGGCACACGGGCCTTGAGAGATACAAGGTGAGAGACCGCAGAAAGGTCCATCACCTCTTGCACACTGCCCGACATGAGCATGGCGAAGCCCGTCTGGCGGGTGGCCATGATGTCCTGATGGTCGCCGAATATAGAGAGCGCCTGAGCAGCCAACGCGCGGGCCGACACATGGAAGACGCCGGGAAGAAGCTCGCCCGATATCTTGTACATGTTGGGGATCATCAGAAGCAGGCCCTGTGAGGCAGTGAAGGTGGAGGTGAGGGCACCGCTCTGCAACGAGCCGTGCACGGCACCGGCAGCACCGGCCTCAGATTGCATCTCAACGACATTTACGGTCTGGCCGAAGATGTTCTTGCGACCGGCAGCCGACCATTCGTCGACCAGTTCCGCCATTGTTGACGACGGTGTGATGGGGTAAATGGCCGCAACCTCACTGAACATATAGGCAATGTGGGCGGCGGCATAGTTACCGTCACAGGTGATGAATTTCTTTTCTTTTGTCATTTTTATAATCGTTAGTCAATAGATTCTCAATTCTGAAACTCAGGGGCTGTTGTCTGTCGGGTCATTGCCCCGTACCAAAGATATTCCAACTCGCAAATGTATCAAAAATACATAAAAAATGCAAGAAAAATCGTCGAAGCTTATCTTGCGGCGACGCTATTCAAACGGGCGGTGCCGTTTTTTTTGTTGTCTTGCGGAGGGGGCTGGCAAAGAGGTTTGCAGCGCTATCAGAAGATGGTGTGCGTATGTCAGCACGAAGCGCCCGATGCGGTGATCTCTTTGACGCATCGCACCCCAAGAGGCGAATCTTGTGCGGGCAAGAGGGGGCATGGTCGGGGATTGTCGTGGCGGGGCTATAGTATTTTTACCAGTTTCTCTTTGAGTACCACGGCCGAGAGGTTGGAATAGAGGATGCCTTTGTCGACGTACGATATGCGTCCGGTCTGTTCCGACACCACCACCACCACAGCATCGGTCACCTCGCTGACGCCTATGGCAGCCCTGTGGCGCATGCCCAGCGAGGCCGGTATGTCGTTGCGTTCGGTTTGGGGAAGCACACAGCGGGCGGCCGAGATGCGTCCGTTGCTTATTATCATGGCGCCGTCGTGCAGGGGTGAGTTTTTGAAGAATATGGTCTCGATGAGGCGGTGCGATATCTTGGCGTTGATGACGTCGCCGGTATCTTGTATGAGGTTGAGGTTGCTGCGTCGGGTGAAGACTATGAGCGCACCCACGCGTCCGGCACCCATGTTCTCGCATGCGGTGACTATCTCGTCTATATATCCTGTCTCGTCCGAGCCTGCCAGCGAGCTGCCCAGTCCGTGGCTGAATTTGTCGAAGTAACGGTTGCCGAAATAGAGCAGCAGACGGCGTATCTCCTGCTGAAACACCACTATGAGCGCGATGACACCCACACCTATGATCTGCCCCATGATGCTGGAGAGCAGCTCCATGTTGAAAGAGCGGACCACGATCCACGAGACATAAAAGATGAATATGCCTATGAAGATGGAGAAGGCACTGGTGCCCTTTATCATCTTATATATCTGATACATCAACACACCGACAATCAAAATGTCTATCAGGCCGGTTATGTTCATAGAGAAAAAATCCATCGTCGTTTAGTTTTTCTTAGTGTTGCCGGGTATTGTGCGTCCGGCTTACAGGCGCAGGCGTTTTCGTGTCGGGCGCGAGGGTGCCTTTTTAGGGGCTGTGATATTGGGATTGTACGGTATGTCGGTTATCATCTCGGGGGTGATTTTGCCGTGCATCGCCTCGAAGAGCCTTACCGCCTGCATGGCTTCCCGGGTGTCGTGCACACGCAATATGTTGGCGCCGCGCTCGAGTGCCGCCATGTGCAGGGCGGTGGTGCCGTTGAGGGCACGGGCAGCGTCTATGCCCAGGGTGCGCCATATCATAGACTTGCGTGACAGGCCCACCAGTATGGGGGTGTCGAATATGTCGAACTCGTCAAGACGACGCAGGAGTTCGAAATTCTGCACCACCGTCTTGGCAAAACCGAAACCGGGGTCTATGATGATGTCGCCCAAGCGTTTTTGGCGGAAAAGCTCCATGCGCTCGGCGAAATAGGCGATTACGGCGGCGGTGACGTCGTCGTAATCGGTCATCTTTGACATGGTGGCGGGGGTGCCGCGCATGTGCATGGCGATATAGGGCAGCTTATAGTGGGCCACCGTGTCGAGCATCTCGGGGTCGCCCTCGCCTGCGGTTATGTCGTTGACGATCACCGGTCCGAAGCGTTCGACGGCCTCGCGCACCACTGACGAGCGAAAGGTGTCTATCGATATGGGCAACTGCTTGTCGAAAGATTGGCGAATGCACTCAAGACCCCACAAAACACGCAGTTTTTCATGTTTCTCGTCGAGGTCGGCGGCACCGGGACGCGACGAATACCCTCCTATGTCGATTATTTGGGCGCCGCAATCGATGTGGCGTCTTACCGATATTGTAAGCTCTTTGGTCGAGTTGACGCGCGAGTCGGCGTGGAACGAGTCGGGGGTGAGGTTGACGATGCCCATGACGGTGGGTGAGCTTAAGTCGTAAAGCTCGCCGTCCAAGCGCATGAAGTATGGCGGATGTGTCATGACTCGACTATCTTGCACCGACAATTTCTATGACACTGCCTGCTTGAAACAGGGGTATTTCTCTTTGTGTCAATACTTTGAGCCCGTACCACAGTTTGCAGTCGGTTAGTGTGGGGGTGACGACATAGAGGGTGTTTTTGCCTTGCGCCTTGCAGTCGACCGTTTGGCAGGGGGAGGCTGCGGTTATGTCGAGCATGACGGGTTCGCCCGAAAGGTCGGAGCGGTCGACAATGCCTTCACTCTCGGAGAAGCGGCACACCACTATGTTGTCAAGCTCGTGTGAGGGGGTCACATCTATGGTAACCTCATACACCTCGGTGCTTTTCTTGCCCGTAAAGAGCGACAGATAGTTGTCTTCCAGGCGAGATATCTCTTCGAGGGCGGCGGGCAGGCCTGCGCCGAACACGTTTTCGCCGAACTCGCCGGTGATGAGGTCGAAGCGGCGTTTGCGCAGTGTGAAGAGTGCGCCGGCGGCATCGGCGGCCATCTGGCTGAGGCTCTTCTCGCGCATGGATGTGCGCATGTCGCCGTGGCCTTGCGAGGCGGCATAGACTATGGGGTCGAGGCACACCTCGGTGAAGGGGGGCTTGTTGACGGCGACGGTGGCAGTGTCGCCGGCACCGCAGCTCAGGTATTCGGCCTTGAGGGGCTTGCTGTCGGTGTATGAGAGCCCGGCCGAGGTGATGGTGTATGATGTCTTGTCGTTGAGCGGCGCTGCTATGCCCAAGTATTGTTGCGAGTATTTGGCATAGGGGCCTTTGATTATGTGTTCGCGTTTTACCGTAAGGGTGACATGGAGGGTGGTGCGGGGTATGATTACCGGGTTGACCATTTGTCTTACCTCTATGGCGTACGGTTGGGTTTGTCTCTTTTCGCCCTTGGGGGTGTCGGCCGAGGCCGGTGTCGCCGTGCAGAGTGCGGCAAGGCACAAGAGGGTTGTCAGATGTGTCTTCATGGCGTTAAGGTTGCTTGTTATGGGGCCTTTCGTTGCGGCTGACAGTCATACAGACAGCCACTTGGCGAAAGATTGCCGTTTTGTCAATCTCCGGTAAAGGTACAAAATATTTTCGGTCGGTGCGTAAAAAATTATTTTTTGTCGGGTTGGGTGATGCCTGTGGCTTTTGCCGATTATGCCGTGTGGCCGACGGGTATCTTGTTTTTGTGCCGCGGTGCGCCTTTTGGGGTGTCGGCAGGTGCGTAAGGAGTAAAAACGGCGGGAGACTTTATTGTCTCCCGCCGTCTGTGCTCTCTATCGCATGGTTACGATGGGTATGTCGACAGGGCCGTAAGTGGTTTTGCCCGCTGTTTCGGGGTTGAACTTGGGTCCGGGTATCATAAGACCGTAATTGAGCACTGCGCGTACCCGTTTGCGTTGGTCGGGGGTGAATTGGTCGGCATAACTAACGTCGTAATCCATGATGTTGTGCGACTCGAACCGTGTGCCGTCGCATGCCTGGCGTGTCACCAATTCGGCGAAGGTCTTGCCGGTGGAGAATTGCTTCATATAGGCTGTGCGGTCGTAATTGGGGGTGTCGTCGCAATAGTCGGTGCCGAAGCACTGGTCTTCCGAAAAGGCGTGGTAAAGGCCGAGATAGTGGCCGAGTTCGTGCGAGGTGGTCACATTGATGTCGGCATTGTTATATTGGCCGTTTGCCGACTCTTCATTTATGTAAATGCTGTTGATGGAGGCACACAGGGGAAACTTTATGTTGTCGAGGCCAAGGTGCGGATATTGGTATTTGGTGAGACCCGGTATGGCGTTGCCTTCGTATATTATGGGCAGATGCGATATGCCTAAGGTGATGCCGCCGCCTGTTTTGGCGAAGTTATAGACCATCACGTTGACGTAACTGTTGGGGTCCCAAAGCATAGAGACATATTTGCCGGTGTCGTCGTTCATGAATTTGTCGCAGTCGATGGGGTATGACTCCCTCCAGCGTATGTATTCCACGCCGGGGGTGAGCATGGCTTTGCCGTCGGGGTCGGTATCGGCCAGGACGAACGAGAGGTTCATGTCGGGGCTGTCGGTGCCACCCTTGTAATATTTGTTGACCTTGGCAAGTATGTCGGCGAGCCTTTTGTGATCGACATATTGTTTGGGGTCGGCAGCGTTTTGGTAAAGCACGTGGAAAACGACCGGTATGGTGTAATGGGTGTTTTTGGGGCCTTCGGTGCCTGATGGCAACTGGCTGATCTTTATTTCGTCCATCAGGTTGTCGGTGATGATGGTGACTGTGCCCCGGCGCGGTTGGTCGCTATGGTTGGGGAGCACTGTTATGGTGAGGGTGGCGTCTCCGCTGCCGGCGGTTTTGTCGGGAGTGAGCCAGTAATCGCTGGCTATGGCCATCCATGACGAATTGCATGTGATGTCGGTCTTGAGTCTTTCGCCGTCGCTTTCAACCGACTCGAAAACCGAGGGCGACAACGTCAGTGTGTCTCGCTCTTTTCTGCATCCGAAAAAGGAGCAGATTATCATCAATATGAGAAACGGAAACTTTTTCATTACAGTTCTGTTTGGTGTGTCGGCATGTTGCATGACGGCCGGAGAATATGACGGGAAAATTATTTAAAAATTACGATAAAACCAATTTATCATCCTTTGGAGGCGCTTTGTTGCCGGCGGCCGCTTACAGATAAAATTCGCGCGTCAGTTCGGAGTATGCGGCACTTCGGCTTCCGTCTTCGTTTTCGAGGTGCATGCGGCTTGAGTCAAGGCGCCAGGCCGGTTGTTTGGCAAACTCCATGAGCACACGTTTTACAGGTTTGGCGCGGCGGCCGTGTATGTCGGTGCGGCGTGTCAGGTAAAGGCCGTATTCAACCGCTTCGGCAATGAAGACATTGGCCTCTTCGTATGGAAGTATGGCGGCGAAGGTGCCGTTATCGGATAATAATTGCCGTACGCAGGCGCCCAGATCGGCGGGAGGGAGTGATTCGTTGTGGCGGGCAAGGCACTTTTTCAGAGACTCGTTTTTGAGCGAGCGGCTGAAGTATGGCGGGTTAGAGAGTATGACGTCATATTTGGATTCGGGGCAGAACTCTTGTATGGCCGTGTTATAGACAGTGAGCCTGTCGGCCCATGGTGACGACTCGAAGTTCTCGCTGGCCTGCACTGCCGCCTCTGACTCTAACTCGACGGCGTCTATCATGGCCACGGGGGCGCGTTGTGCCGCCATAAGGGCGATGAGTCCGGTGCCGGTGCCTATGTCGAGTATGCGTGTGGCGGCGGCCGTTATGGTTGCCCACGAGCCGAGCAGTACGCCGTCGGTGCCCACCTTCATGGCGCAATGTTCTTGCTTGACGGTAAATTGCTTGAAACGGAAATATTTGTTGGCCATGTCGGTGATTGTGTGGGTGTTTGTGGGCTTTATGGTGTTATGGGGAGTGCGGGGGATGCGGCGTGTGTGGTGGTCGAGAGAGTCGGGGGGACGGTTATATCACCTTGTTGATGCCGGCGCCGAAGAGGGCGAAGTCATATTTGATAGGGTCGGAGGGGTCGATAAGGCGCAGGTTTCCGGTTATCTCCTCCACAGATTTCCAGTCGTTTTGTTTGCGCTCGAGCAGACCCAATGCACGGCCGACATTGCCCGAGTGGACATCGAGCGGCAGATAGAGCGCCGAGGCCGGTATGCCTTTCCACATACCTAAGTCGACGCCGGCACCGTCGTCTCTGACCATCCATTTGACATACATGTTGAGCCTTTTGCAGGCTGCTTTCTTGTCGATGGACGACAGGTGTTTCTCGACGCGTTTGGGGTGGGGCAGCGAGAAGAATTCGCCTCTGAAGCGTGACAGCACCGTGCGCATGTCGCCGCACTCGTTATATGTCTGTTCGAAGAAGGCGCCGATGCCTCCGTGGGTAAGGCAGATGTTTTTGATGGCCTCGATGAAATAGAGGCAGTCGTGGCCGTTGAAGGTGCGGTGCACGAAGTCGCAGAGGTGCACCTTCTCGCCATGCGAGGCCTCCATGACAAAGCGGTGGGGCTCCATGTCGAGCATGGTCATGAGTCGGTGGCAGTTTTTCACTATGGCCTTGCGGTTACCCCAGGCTATCGTCGAGGCCAGAAAGCCCGATATCTCGCGGTCTTCGCGGCTCTCGAAAAGGTGGGGTACGCTTATGGGGTCGTCGGCAATGAAGTCGGGGGTGTTGAACCTGTCCACCAACGAGTCAAGGTATGGTTTGAGGTCGTCTATTTGCTGCTGTGTTATCATTATTCCGTTATTTTGCCGTCTATCATGGTTATCTTTCGGTCTGAGAGCGACGACAGTTGGTCGTCGTGGGTGACTATGACCGTGGTGAGGTCCATTTGCTCTCTGAGGGAGAAGAAAAGGGAGTGGAGCTCTTCGCGGTTGCGGCTGTCCAAGTTGCCGGATGGTTCGTCGGCAAGAAGGATGCATGGGTTGTTGATGAGGGCGCGCGCCACGGCCACCCTTTGTCCCTCGCCGCCCGAGAGTTGAGCCGGCTTGTGGTCCATGCGGTGACCAAGTGACAGCATAGACAGCAGCTCCTTTGCCCTCTGCATGCATTCTTTGCGGTTGCGGCCGCCTATGATGGCAGGCAGGCACACGTTCTCCAAGGCCGTGAACTCGGGCAGCAGGTGGTGGAACTGGAAGACGAACCCTATGTTGTCGCCTCTGAAGCGGGCCAGCTTGTCGCCGTGAAGTTGCGATATGTCGGTGCCGTTGAGCGTAACGTTGCCTTCATCGGCGTCTAACAGGGTGCCCATGATTTGGAGCATGGTGCTCTTACCTGCCCCGCTAGGACCCACTATTGTGACAATCTCACCCCTCTTTATCGTGACATCGACGCCTTGAAGTACGTTGACAGTGCCGTAACTCTTGCGTATGTTTTTGCACTCTATCATTCCTGACTCGCTTTTGTGCCGCAAGATACGAAAAATTTTTCAACCGGCCATGGTTTGCCGGCACTGACGTTATTTTGCCGGCACTGCCTCCGGCGGCCCTTCCGGGGGAGGGGTCACGGACCCCGGTTTGATATTTT
>CAMRVW010000002.1 GCA_947054185.1 uncultured Rikenellaceae bacterium
GCAGGATTCGAACCTACGAAGACATAAGTCAGCAGATTTACAGTCTGCCCCAGTTGGCCACTTTGGTACCTCCCCAAAAATATTTTCTTGAGAGCCGATGGAGGGATTCGAACCCACGGCCTGCTGATTACAAATCAGCTGCTCTGGCCAACTGAGCTACATCGGCATGGCTCTCTCAACGTTTTTTGGTCGTGCAAATATAGAGACTATTTCAATACCATCCAAATATTTCGAATACTTTTTTATACATTTTTATTGGCACCCTGTTTAAACATACATCAAACACATCTGACATACAATCCTTTATGTCGCACAAAAACATCTCGAAATGTCTTCTGCTTTCAATCGACAAAATGTCGCTTATGGTTTTGACGAGAATAGTTTGGCGCTCTCGGCAATCAGCATGAGGTCGGCCAACACCACTGCCGCCGCAGCCTCGGCAATGACAGGTACGCGCAAAGCGATGCAGGCATCGTGGCGTCCCTTTACTCTCAGAGGAGTGACGGTGTCGGCAGAGAAATCGTATGTCATCTGAGGCACCGATATGCTCGAGGTGGGTTTGACGGCGAGGCGGAACACTATGTTGTTACCGTTGGTTATGCCGCCGTTGACACCGCCCGCATGGTTGGTGGCGGTATGGCCTGCGGCATCGGTGATGGGGTCGTTGTGCTGTGAGCCGGTACGTGCGGCAGAGGCAAACCCCTCGCCGAACTCCACCCCCCGCACTCCGGGTATGGAAAACAGAAGGTGCGACACGCGGCTCTCGACAGAGTCGAAAAAGGGCTCACCCCACCCCACAGGCACACCCGAAGCGGTACACTCGACGATACCGCCTATGGAGTCGCCATGAGCCAAGGTATCTTCTATAATATCGGCAAAGCGGCTTTTGTCGTCACAACCGCCCACTGCCGTAACCTCGGCGGATATCGCAACGCCGTAACGCGACAGCATCTTCTTGGCAATGCTGCCGGCAACCACCAACCCGAGGGTTATGCGTCCGGAGAAGTGGCCGCCACCGCGATAGTCGTTGAAGCCGTCGTATTTGACACGGGCGACAAAGTCGGAGTGGCCCGGACGCGGATGGGTGACAAGACTGGAATAATCGCCGCTGAGGGTGTTTTGATTATCGAAGAGCACCATCAAAGGCGCCCCCGTGGTGTGTCCGTCAAACACGCCGCTGACGATGCGCGGAGTGTCGGACTCTTTGCGAGGAGTGGTGCCTCGTGCCCCGGGCTTGCGGCGGGCGAGGTCGGCAAGGAGATCGCCCTCGCAAAGAGGAAGACCGGCAGGTATGCCGTCGACAGTGACGCCGACACCGTTGCCGTGCGACTCCCCGAAGAGGGATATACGGAAAAGGGTACCTGTCGAATTCATCGTCACATGTTTTTACGTGCCCTCTTGGCCATGGCCGAGGCGAACACGAAGTTGTTGAGCTCTTCGTTGTCGCTCATCAATATGTCGTCTTTAGTGCCGTGCCACCACATCTTGCCTTGGTATATGAACACGATGGTATCGCCGATCTCCATCACCGAGTTCATGTCGTGGGTATTGATGATGGTGGTGATGTCATACTCTTCGGTGATCTCTTTTATGAGGTTGTCGATGACAATGGAGGTGAGAGGATCCAACCCCGAGTTAGGCTCGTCGCAGAAGAGGTAACGCGGCTTCATCACAATGGCCCTGGCGATAGAGACGCGCTTGACCATACCGCCGCTTATCTCTGAAGGATAGAGCTTGTGCGCATTTTCAAGCCGTACGCGTTTGAGGGTCTCGTTGACCATGTCGAGCTTCTCCTCTTCCGAAAGATCGGTGAAGACGTCGAGCGGGAACTTGACATTCTCCTCGACGGTGAACGAGTCGAAGAGCGCACCGCCCTGAAAGATCATGCCCACCTGCTTTCTGATCTCTTTCTTATGGTTGAAGTCGAGCGTGTTGTAACACACGTCGTCGTAATATATATTGCCGCCGTCTATATGGTGCAACCCCACCAACGACTTGAGAAGCACCGTTTTGCCCGATCCGCTCTGACCTATTATAAGGTTGGTTTTGCCCGTCTCGAAAACGGCGGAGACATCGTCGAGCACCGCGCGCCCGTCGAACTGTTTTGTCACATGGTCGGCTTTTATCATGGCCCGTTTGTTTAGTAATTGAAAAAGAGCTTGGTTAGTATCACATTGAAAACCAACACCACTATGGTGCTCGACACCACCGCCTGTGTGCTCGACCGCCCCACCTCGAGCGAGTTGCCCTTGGCATAATAGCCGTAATATGACGAGACGGACGTTATGATGAACGCAAACACAATCATCTTGGTGAAACCGTAAAAGACCAGATAGGGGCGGAAATCGCTGGTAAGGCCGGTCATGAAGTCGTCGGGTGTCATCATATCGACGGTAAATACGATAAAATAGCCGCCCAACACACCCATTATCATGCTCATAAGCGTGAGCATGGGAAAAAAGACAATGGATGCTATTATCTTGGGCAGTATCAAGTGGTTGGCCGAGTTGACACCCATTATCTCGAGGGCGTCTATCTGCTCGGTTATGCGCATGGAGCCTATCTCGGAGGCTATATTGGAACCCACCTTGCCGGCAAGTATCAGCGCCACAATGGTGGAGCTGAACTCGAGAATGAGCGACTCGCGTGTGGCATAACCTATAAGATACTTTGGCAAAAAGGGCGATTCGAGGTTAATGGCCATCTGGAGTGCCACAACGGCCCCCATAAACACCGATATTATGGCCACTATGCCTATTGAGTTGAGCCCCAACTTCTCCATCTCGTCCATCAGCTGACGGGTAAACACCCGTCTTTTGACAGGACGTCTGAACACCTTTTGCATCAGCAACATATAGTTGCCGATCTCTCCGAGTATCTTGGTCACGAACATCTCATTTTCAATTTTACATTACTATCAGGCAACTGCCGCAAGGCGCCACGAGAACTTGCATTTCATCAAGGGCTCAACATCGGACTTCAGGGCAGCGTTGGTTTCGCCTCTTTCCCTCGGCTTTTCCGCATCGCCGCACAAGCATCCGCGGTCATAAGTTGACCGAGACAAAGATAAGACTTTTTCCGATAGGGTGTATAAAAGCCTCGCCATTTTCATTATCGTATATGGGCGGGCAACAGATGCCTCTCTCCGTCGCACACAAGGTTCCGCCCTCTCAATCTGACGACAAACAGTCCGGACACAGCCTTATTCTCAATATAAAATATTACATTTGCATAAAATTACAGACACTCATTTATGCTTAGACATCTTATCCTATTGTGGACAGGAGCACTATCGCTCATCTCCTGCCACCATCCGGCTCCGCCTGCCCCCGTGCACCCCATCCCCACACACAACCAAATAGAGTGGCAGAAGATGGAAAATTACGCATTCGTCCACTTCGGCCTCAACACGTTTAACGATCTCGAATGGGGCTATGGCAACACCCCCGCCTCCACATTCAACCCCACCGACCTCGACTGCGACCAGTGGGCTCGTACCATCAAGGCCGCGGGGCTTAAGGGGGTCATGCTCACTGCCAAACACCATGACGGTTTCTGCCTGTGGCCCTCGCAATACACCGAATACAGCGTTAAGAACTCGCCATGGAAAGGCGGCAAGGGCGATATGGTCAAAGAGCTCTCTGAGGCCTGTCGCCGCCACGGGCTCAAGTTCGGCATCTATCTGTCGCCCTGGGACCGCAACCACGCCGAATATGGCCGTCCCGAATATGTCACCTATTTCCACAATCAGATGGAAGAGCTCCTGACCGGTTACGGCGACCTCTTCGAATATTGGTTTGACGGAGCAAACGGCGGCGACGGCTGGTATGGCGGCGCCAACGAGAAACGCAGCATCGATGCAAGCACATATTACCAATATGAAAAGGCCCGCAAAACCATCAACCGCTTGCAGCCCGAGGCCGTGATATTCGGCGGCACCTGCGCCGACATACGCTGGATAGGCAACGAACAGGGATGGGCTGCCGAGACAAACTGGGCCATGTTTGACGACAACAAGGGCGGCGAGCCCACCGAGGGCATGCAGGATGGGCAGACGTGGCAACCGGGCGAGTGCGACGTATCGATACGCCCGGGCTGGTTCTATCACCCCCGCGAAGACCATCAGTTACGCAGCCTCTCGCACCTTGTCGACCTCTATTACCGCAGTGTCGGCCACAACTCCAACCTCCTGCTCAACTTCCCTGTTGCGCTCAACGGCAAGATACACCCGGCCGACTCCGCCCGTGCCGTCGAGTGGCGCCGCACGATAGATGCCGAGTTGGCCACCAATCTCCTGCATAAGGCCGAGGCCTGCGCCGACAACCACCGCGGAGGCTCGCGGCGATATGCCCCCGACAAAGCCGTCGACGGAGACTGGGATACCTATTGGGCCACCGACGACTCCGTACACCACGGCTGCATCACCCTGACGCTGCCGCAAAAACAGCCCCTCAACAGATTGCTGATACAAGAATACATACCTTTAGGCCAACGCGTCATCTCATTCTCTGTCGAGTATCACGCCGACGGCAAATGGCTCCCCGTCGAGATCCCCGAGAAGACCACCACCGTCGGTTACAAACGCATCCTCAGGTTTCCTTCCATTGAGGCCGACCAAATACGCATCTGTTTCGACAAGTCGCGAGGCCCCTTGTGCATCAACAACATAGAGGCCTTTTACGCCCCCGTATTGTTAGAAGAGCCCTCCATCACCCGCGATGGCGCAGACAAAGTCATCATCACCTCGGGCGACAATGAGTCGGCGATCCATTACACAACCGACGGTACCACCCCCACCGCATCTTCACCGCGTTACGACCCCTCGCATCCTTTCGTCATGCCGGGCAAGGGTCAGGTCAAGGCTGTCAACATAGACCCGGCGACCGGCCGCCAAAGCGCCGTTGCCGTCAAACAGTTCGATATCCCGGCGTCACGCTTCACCCTCAAGGGCGGCGACAGAGAGCAGGTTTCCAGGTCTAAAGCCATGTTCGACGGCAACGGATACACCGCCTATTACCTGCCCGCAGGAGCCAAGCAAGAGGTTGCGATAGACCTTGGAGGCACATACCGCCTCAAAGGCTTCACATACACTCCGGACCAAAACCGATGGGCTTCGGGTGTCATCACCCGCTTCGAACTATATGTCGACAACCGCCCCGTGGCCTCGGGCGAGTTCTCGAACATCAAAAACAACCCTGTCGAACAGACAGTAACCTTCAGTCCGGTCAAAGGCCGCACTGTCAGGTTAGTGGCCACTGACCTGACAGAGGGCCGCCGCGCCGGCATAGGAGAATTCTCAGTCATAACCGCCGACGATTAATTTGCACTGTCTCCGAAAAAAGCGACGGATCACCTCCGCCGCTTTTTTGTTTGTCCACAGCCAAAAGCGCATGGCGACAAGTGGAGTGATCTGCTGCCGCTTGTGGCGGCCGGGATGATTTCCGAGTCTCGATTTTTTTTCATAACTTTGTTTGGACTAAAACGCACTCGAATGCATAAGACGATACACCCCTCATCGATATCGGGCACCACGGCGGCCCCGTCGTCGAAAAGTTACGCCCAACGGGCCATTGCGGTGGCCACGCTTGCCGACGGCGAGTCGATACTGCGCAACATAGGACGGTGCGACGACATCGATGCCGCCCTGTCGGTGGCAGAGGCATTGGGGGCGACAGTCTCTCGCACGGGTGGCGACGTCTCTATCATAGGGCACTCCACCCTGACACCGACGTCAGAGACGCTGTCGGTGGGTGAGTCGGGGCTGGCGGCGCGTCTTTTCACACCAATAGCCGCCATGCTTCAGAAAAAGGTGACCATAACGGGTCACGGGTCGTTGATGTCACGTCCCGTGTCGATGATGGAAGAGCCGTTGCGCCGGTTAGGCGTGGAGGTGACCACATCGGAAGGGAAGTTGCCCGTAACCGTTCGCGGACCGCTAAAAGGGGGGCATGCAGAGGTGGACGGCAGCGTCAGCTCGCAATTCCTGACAGGCCTGCTCACCGCATTGCCTCTTGCCGGGGGCGATTCGGTGATAACGGCGGAAAACCTGGTGTCGCGTCCTTACATAGACATGACGTGCGATGTGTTGCGGTCGTTCGGAGTACATGTCGACAACGACAGTTACCGCACATTCACCATAAAGGGAGGGCAGCGTTACAAGCATCAGTGTTACAACATAGAGGGCGACTGGAGCGGGGCCTCGTGCCTTCTGGTGGCGGGTGCACTCGCCGGCGACGTGACAGTGACCAATCTGTGCGGACGGTCGTTGCAGGCCGACAAGGCCATACTCGAGGCGTTAGACTATGCCGGCGCCGATATTTCTATAGAGTGGGGCCATGTGAGGGTCAGGCACTCGATGCTCAACTCTTTCTCGTTCGACGCCACCAACTGCCCCGACCTCTTTCCTGCCCTGGTGGCCCTGGCGGCCGGATGCAGAGGCGAGAGCACACTGTTGGGCACAAGCCGCCTGACACACAAAGAGAGCGACCGCGCCAAGGTGTTGATAGACCTTTACTCCGCCATGGGCATAGAGATAAACGCCGAATATGACGACGCCCTGATAGTGCGCGGAGGAGAGATAAAAGGAGGCATGACCCTGTCGAGCCACGGTGACCACAGAATGGCCATGTCGGTGGCCGTGAGCGCATTGCGTGCAGACAAGCCCATAACAATAGAGGGGGCGGAGGCTGTGGGCAAGTCTTATGCCGGCTTTTTCGACGATCTGAAAAGACTGACGGGAAAGTAAAAAAAGCATCGAATGCAACTTCCTGACACAAAGACATTTTTGGCTGCACAGATATAATTTAGGGTAAAAAACAAACAAAATATTTGCACAATATAAACAAACGACCTATATTTGCACCCGTAAAACACTCGGGGTGTAGCTCAGCCCGGTTAGAGTACACGTCTGGGGGGCGTGTGGCCGCTGGTTCGAATCCAGTCACCCCGACTGGTTGTTGCAAAGGAGTCAAGATTAATCTTGGCTCCTTTTGCATTGTATATGTGTCGATTACATTTCATACAATTTATTACGATGTAAACAGGCGCCAATTTATTACAAGCCGCAGAGCTGCCTCCCATTACTCCTATAATTCCGAAATCATTACGCTTTCCACCTTAACCTTACACGGTGCGCGGGGCGTCGTTCTTTTTTCGTTTAAATACCCTCTGGTGCGCACGAAAGAGGTTTGAACCGATGCTTCGGCACGCAAAACGGGCCTTATGCCGAACCGTGCCCATATTGCATTGCCGGCATGGCGTCGTGCGGACATACTTAAGGCAGGCTTGTTGCCGAAAATGATTATCTTTGCGGCATGAAAACGAAAATAACCGTATATACAGACGGATCGTCGCGGGGTAATCCCGGCCCCGGCGGCTATGGGGTGGTATTGCAGTCGGGGCCGTACTATAAGGAGCTGTCGGCGGGCTATCGTCTCACCACCAACAACCGTATGGAGCTGCTGGCCGTGATTGTCGCCCTTGAGGCCATAAAGGCAGAACAGGCCGAGGTGACCGTATATTCCGACTCCAAATATGTGGTGGACTCGATAACTCTCGGATGGGTGTTCGGGTGGGTCAAAAACAGATTCAAAGACAAGAAAAACAAAGACCTGTGGATGCGTTACCTGCCTCTGCATCAGAAGTTCAAACCGCAATATGTGTGGGTAAAGGGACACGCATCGATACCGCTCAACGAAAGATGCGACCGTTTGGCAACCGCCGCCGCCGACTCACCCGACCTGCCCGCCGACGAGGGATATGAGCGGGAGATGTGACAGGCGTCAGCGGCAAGCATACAAACATGACAGCCAGCGTATTAGACCTGTATATGTTTTGTGTGGCATTACATTTTGTTAGGTTATGCCGAAAAATAATTATCTTTGCTTGTCATAATATCAAAAATGAGATTCATATCCAAATACATAACGATCGCACTGTTGTTTGCCGGCGCCTTTGCGGTCAACCAGGGGTGTGCCAATCCGTCGGCACCCACGGGCGGCCCCCAAGACACTCTGCCGCCCCGCATACTCTCGATTGTGCCGGCCAATTTCACGACACATTTCGGCGGCGGGCGCATAGTAATCACCTTTGACGAGTATGTGCAGCTGAAAGATGTGCAGAAAGAGGTCATAATATCGCCGCCCATAGAGCGCAGGCCCATGATGACGCTCAAAGGGCGGTCGGTGCACATCAACTTCACCGAAGATATAAAGCTCGACCCCAACACCACATATAAGATAGACTTTGGCAAGGCAATAGCCGACAACAACGAGGGTAACATACTTTACGGCTTTACTTACGTATTCTCGACAGGCGACCATATAGACTCGCTGGCCATGTCGGGGCAGGTTGTCGACGCCTTTTCGGGCGACTCGCTGTTTAACGCCACCCTGCTGTTTTTCGATGCCGCGGTCGACACCACCGCTTACGACTCCACCCTATTCATAGGCAAGCCTCTCTCGACGGCGCGCACCGACAGCATGGGCGTATTTCTGGCCACCAACCTCAAGCCCATGAGTTACCGCATATATGCCATTGCCGACGACAACGGCAACGGCAGGTATGAGCCCGGCACCGACAAAGTGGCATTTACAGACTCGGCATACAACCCAGCCCTGATGCCCCCGTTCAAGGTGTGGTGGAACCAAAAGCGCATGCGCATAGAGGCCACCCCGCAGATGAGGATGCGCGCATTCGGCGAGAAGGCCGTACGCCGTCAGTCGCTCACCAAGATAACACGCACCGACAAATATTCGTTCTTCCTCGAATTCTCATCGCAAGATCCCGAGGGAGTGCGCATTATGATGGACCGCGTGGACAGCTCGGCTTTCATTGTCAAAAGATCACGCCACGGCGACTCCGTCAACGTGTGGATAGACACCACACTGGTAACGGGTGCGGTGCCCGACACGCTTAAGGGCGTGGTGGAGTTCATGACCACCGACTCGTTAGGCCGCGACACGCTCGGCGCCCGCTCATTCAGGCTCGCGCCCCTTAGAGAGGCGCGCAGGAACTCACGAAAAGAGGAGCCCGAGAAGCCCGAAAACCCGTTCAAGGTGGAGGTGAGGGCCTCTAACCCGCTCAACCCCCACGGCACCATAGACATGCGTTTCAAGGTGCCGTTGCGACAACCGGTGACCGACAGCATCGTCCTTATGGCCGAGGTCAAAGAGCCGGTGACGGAGGGTCCGCGCGGCGACAGGCGTCTGGAGCAGAAAGAGAGCGAGCCCAAAGAGGCGGTGTTTGAAAAGGTGCCGTTCACGTTCGAGCGCGACAGCATAGACATACTTCTGTGGAGGCTTGGCAGCAAGTGGCGCCCCGACAGCCGTTACAGGCTCGAAATATTGCCCGGGGCACTGACCGACATTTACGGAGGAAGCAACGACACGCTCAAATCGGACTTCACGGTAATGAAACCCGACAATTACACCCGTTTCATACTCGATGTAAAAGCCGACCGGTCAAAGAGATATATAGTGCAGCTGACCGGCACCAACGGCACCGTCAAATATGAGAAAAAACATGTGGGGCCCGGTAAGGTGACTTTCGATTACATAGAGCCGTCGCAGGATTACAAGATACGCATAATAGAAGACATTGACAACAACGGCCTGTGGGACAGCGGACGTCTGGTGGAGAGGGTGCATCCCGAGCGCGTGGCTTTCTTTGCCGACGACCACGGCAACAGCGTCATAAGCACCAAGGCCAACTGGGACATATTGCTCTCTCTCGATATGAACCACATATTCGACGGGGCCGTCACCAATGTGCGTAACACCATAACAAAGCCGGGCGATGCCGACGAGTCGACCAAAGATCTGCCGGTAAGCGATGAGGAGGATGAGTGATGGAGACAATAAAACGAGCAGCCATAACCGCGCTTGCGATAGTGGCGACAGCCTTTTCGGCATCGGCCCAGGGCGGCCATTATTTGGGTGTGCGAGGGGGCGCGGGTGCCAGCAAGGTGAGGTTCTATCCCCGCAAGGAGAGCAAATACCTGATGCCCAACATCACTTACGGTGTGGCATATAAATATTTGGGAGGCGACCGCTTCTTCGGGGGCGTGGAGCTCGACGTCAACTATGTGGAAAAGGGGTATAAGTATCTTGTCAAGAGCGGCTCCGACTCATCGTTGCAACGCAAGCTCACAGCCATAGAGCTGCCTTTCATGTGGCAACCGCACGTGTGGTTCGCCCAAAACAGGGCGAGGTTTTTCCTCAACGCCGGGCCATACCTGTCGTATATGCTGAAAACCTCTGACGAGAGGTTGGTGTCGAAAAAAAACGGAGAGAAAGCGGTGTATGCATACGAATTCAACCCGTTGCGGGACAATCGCCTGGAGTATGGGCTAAGCGCCGGTGCGGGGTTTGGCGCCACCATTGCCGGCAGACTTGAGGTGTTGTTTGAGTTTCGTTACGTGGTGGGCTTTTCCGACATTCTTAAAAACCCCAACAAATATCCCGCCAGCATCACTCAGGAGTCGCCGATAGACCAGATGAACGTGACCATAGGCATACATTATCTGTTCAGAAAGCAATCGGGCCGGCCCGCCACAGCCAAGAGTGAACGCAGAAGCGGGCGTAAACCCGGAAGGCAGTGACCGCATGCAAAAAGGCTGTCGGAAAGTTGGGCGGGAAGGTGCCGGGAGAGCATGTAAAAGAGGCAAACCCGAAGAGTCTAAGCAGCGGTACGACAGAAAAGCATGCGTCAAGACAAGCTATAACAGGCGCAGGCATACGATAACATAATTTTTCCTTAAAATAAACCATGGACGAGACATCACCCAGAGCATTAAAACTGTCGCGGCAGATACAACGCGACATAAGCGATATATTCACTCGTGAGCCGTCATACCTCATACCGGGCACCATGGTGTCGGTGACGGTTGTGCGCATGAGCCCCGATTTGTCGTTCGCCAAGATATATGTTAGCGTCTTTCCCTTTGAACGTCACAAAGAGGTGATGTCAAAACTGAAAGACAACACCTGGAGCATACGCAAGATGCTGGCGGCAAAGATGAAGAACCAGATAAAGTCGATACCCGAGATTGCCTTTTACATAGACGATTCCATAGAGTATGCCGACTCCATAGAGAACGTGCTCAGAAAGTTATAGGCGATGTTGCTGCGCGGTGTGCCATACATATCGTTGCGTTACCTGTTTTCACGCAAGTCGCACTCCATCATCAACATCATATCGGTGTTGAGCGCATTGGCCGTGACGGTGCCGTGTGCCGCCATGATAGTGCTGCTTTCGGTATATAACGGGCTTGACGATGTATTGCGGTCGATGTACGGACATTTCGACCCGCAGCTTAAAATATCATCTCTCACGGGGCGTTATTTCAGCGTATCGGAGGGGTTGCAAGACTCGTTACGCAGCGTTGAGGGGGTTGAGGTGGTGTCGCCGATGATTGACGAGAATGTGTTTGCCGCCTATAACGACCGCAACGCCATAGTGACCATGCGTGGGGTCGACTCGTCGTATGCGCGGCTGGTGCCCATAGAGCAGATGATGATAGCGGGCAGATATTCGCCGGCGTTGGGCGACACGGACAGGGCCGTGGCGGGAGCAGGCATAGCCTATAAGCTCGGCATCAACATAGCCGTGCGCCGCAAGATCGAGCTTTACACATACAATACACCGAGTCGGACGTCGTTCATGCCCTCGTCGTTTTACCGTAAAAAGGGGCTGCAACCCGTCGGCATATATCAGCTCGACGCCGACACCGACAGCCGTTACATGCTGGTGCCCCTGCGTTTTGCAGGCGACCTGCTGGGCAAAGAGGGCAAGGCCACGTCGATAGGCTTGAAGCTGGCGCCCGAAGCCGACGAGAAAGCCGTACAAGAGAGGGTGGCCAGGTTGATGGGTACTCACTTCAAGGTGCAAAACAGATTTGAGCAGAAAGAGACCATATTCAGGATAATGGGATATGAGAAGATAGGCATATTCTTCATCATATTCATGGTGGCGGCCATATCGTCGCTCACGCTGGTGGCGTCGGTGGTGATGCTGGTGGCCGACAAGGAGGGGCAGCTTAACACCCTTAAGAGCATGGGGGCCACAGATGGTTACATAAGGCGCATATTCTTCACCCAGGGGCTTATGATATCGGCCTTGGGCTTGACGGCGGGGGTGGTGCTGGGGCTGGGGCTGGCTTTCGTGCAACAGAGATGGGGACTGATAGGCATAGGCGGCGGATCGTTGATAATAGACACCTATCCTGTGAGGATCGCCATTTCCGACGTGGTGTTGACAATATTGTCCATGGCGCTTTTGAACGTCACCATAACATATTTTACATCGAAAGGCGTTGTAAGAACAAAATGATGAGAAAGATATTACCAATATTGATGTCGCTGTCGCTGCTGGCAGGCTGTCGTGACAGGCAGATGATTCCCGACGACGACCTTAAAGCCATTATATCGGACGTATATCTGGCCGACTGTTATCTGCGTGAGATGCGTTCGGAGTATGACCGTGACACCATCACCGTGCTGGCGCCTGTGCTCGAGCGTTACGGTTACACCATGGATCAGATGAAGCACACCCTCTATGTGATGTCGCAACGCAAGACGAGCTCGTTGCCGCGCATCGTCGACATGGCCGTGGAGGATTACGCCGCACGTCTTAAGCGTTACAGGGCAGGTTACGACATCAGCCTTCGGTGGGACACGCTGTCAAACAGGCTGGCCACCCTCGAGCTCATGCTCGACTCCCTCAAAGCCCGCGACACCGCCGACTTTGCCAAAGCGCGTTTCGACCTGCCGATATACCGCACCGGCATATACACCATAACGATGAGTTACCTGATAGACTCCGCCGACCGCAACAGGAACTATCTGATAAAATACACTCTTTTGGACACCATGGACCGTTCGGCGAAAAACAACGGGTCGATATGGTTAGGACGCATGGGACGCAAGAGCTTGAGCACCACCGACATAAAGATAGATGCCGACAAATACAACCGCATGACCGTCGATTTTCTGTCGGTGGCTTCCGGGCGATTGATAAACCGTCCGATAGTCGACATTGACACCATGACGGTGACCTATCGTCCGCCCATAGACAAGGCGCGCAAGATGAATTACCAGAGATATTTCGGGCTTTTCAACCAAGACACCGTAAAATTCAAAATGTATGAAACAGAGAAAGATAGCAGCGCACTTCGCCCTCCTTTCAGGGTGCCTTACACCCTCGGTGGTAATAAGCGTTGACCAAAACGGCACAATAACCGACATTGAGAGCGATGTCAAAAACACAGACTCGCTTGAAGGGGTGGAGTTTTACGGCGGCATACTCATACCGGGCATGTCTAACTGCCACTGCCACATAGAGTATTCTTACGTCAAGGGCATGATAGCCCGGGGCGGCGGACTGCCCGAGTTCATACGCTCCATAATAGAGATAAAACGCACCAACGAGGTGCCCGACCGGGAAAAGTGCCGCATGGCGTCGGCATGGAGCCGCAAGATGTACGACGAGGGCATAGTGGCGGTGGGCGACCACAACAACAACGACTATGTATATGCCGCCAAGCAGGAGAGCGGCATTTTCTGGCGCACGTTCGTGGAGCTGTTCGACGTTGACGGACAGAGCGCCGACGAGACATTCCTGGACGGACTCAAACGCGCCGAGCACCACCGTTCTCTCGGGTTGCCGGCCTCTGTGATACCGCATGCCTGTTACACCATGGACGACCGTCTGATGGCCCTGACGGGAGGTGCCGCCGAGGCTCACTGCGGGGCGCGGGCAGAGGGCATAGTGTCGATACATTACAAGGAGTCTGTCGCCTTGGGCGGGGCCGACGAACGGGCGCGGGTGGCGGCATCGCTCGGGTGCGGACGAACGGGTGTGCTGCTGGTGCACTGCATCTATGCCGACGAGGGCGACATAGATATAATGACCGACAAGTTGGGCGACAAGGTGACGGTGGTGCCGTGTCCGCGTTCCAACATATATATAGAGAACCGGCTGCCCGACATAGAGATGCTGCGGCGCAAGGGTGTGCGCATAGCCTTAGGCACAGACGGGCTCAGCTCCAACGAGGTGTTGTCGGTGGTGGAGGAGCTCAAGTGCGTGAGCGCCAACATGCCCCACATACCCCTTGCCGAGATGCTCGGGTGGGCAACCGTCAACGGCGCCGAGGCCTTAGGCATAAGCGACAGGGCCGGCAGCTTCGAGGTGGGCAAGCGTCCGGGTGTGGTGCTGCTCGAAAATGTCGACATGCACAACATGCGTCTTACTTCCGGCACCACGGGACGCAGACTGGTGTAAAAAAGGGCCTCGTGAGACTCTTAGGGCAGGCAAACGAAGCCGTTTCGAGTGGGTGCGCCCTATTTCGGGAGTTGTTACAAGACAGATAAAAGATAACCATATGGCAACATCGCTTTTCGGAGACATAATTTTCGGACCTGTCAAAAGCAGGCGTCTGGGACGCTCTTTAGGGGTCAATCTGCTGCCGGTGGATGGCAAGCTGTGTAACTTCAACTGCATATATTGCGAGTGCGGATGGACAGAGCACAAAGGGCAAAAACTGCGTTATAACGACCGCGACACCGTAAGGAAGGAGCTGGAGAAGAGGCTCACCGCCATGCGTGAAGAGGGGGAAGAGCTTGACGTGATAACATTTGCCGGCAACGGCGAGCCCACCATGCACCCCCGTTTCGCAGAGATAATAGACGACACCCTGGCGGTGCGCGACCGCCTCTTCCCCTCGGCCAAGGTGGCGGTGCTGAGCAATGCCACCATGATAGGGAGAGAAGATGTGCGCCATGCCCTCGAGAGGGTCGACCGCGCCATACTCAAAATAGACTCGGCGTTGGAGGAGAGCATCAAGGCGGTCAACGAGCCTCTGTTCGATTACTCGCTCGACAAGGTCATAGAGGGTATGCGCAACTTCCGCGGCGAGGTGATCGTGCAGACCATGTTTCTGCGCGGAGAAAAGGACGGCCGCGCCATAGACAACACCACCGACGAAGAGCTGTCGGCATGGCTCGATGTGTTGGACAGGGTGCGCCCCTCGCTGGTGATGATATATTCGATAGACCGCGACACCCCGCACGACAGGCTCTCTAAAGTGAGCGCGCAAGAGCTGTCGGCAATAGCGCAAAAGGTGCGTCAGAGAGGCTATGTGTGCGAGCATACGGTATAAGCAACAGGAAAACAAACGGTAAATTATCATGACATACGAACTTTTTAAAGAGAATATAAAGCGACTGGAATCGCTGAGGAGCTGCCTTTGACCCCGCTCGCAGGCAGGGTGAATATGAACGGCTGATGTCGCAGCAAGAGGCCGCCGGTTTTTGGGACAACCCCTCGGAGGCAGAGAAGACGATGAAAGAGGCGGCCACGCACAAAGGGTGGCTCGACATATTGGCCGACCTCGACAACAAACTCAACGAGGCGACCACCGCTTTCGACTTTATGCGCGAGGGTCTGCTGACCCAAGAGGAGGTCGATGCGGCGGCGAACGATTTTCTGTCGTCGCTTGAAGCGGCCGAGCTTAAAGCCATGCTGAGCGGCGATGAAGACCGCATGGGCGCCATAATAGAGATAAACTCGGGGGCCGGCGGCACCGAGAGCCTCGACTGGGCCTCCATGCTTTTGCGCATGTACACCCGTTATGCCGAACGCAAGGGGTTGGAGTGCCGTGTGCTCGACATTCAAGAGGATGGCATAGGTGTGAAGTCGGCGATGATAGAGATAGGGGGCGATTTCTCGTTCGGTTATCTGCGCTCTGAGAGCGGTGTTCACAGGCTCGTGAGGCTGTCGCCGTTCGACTCGAGCAACCGCCGTCACACCACCTTTGCATCGGTGTTTGTGACACCCGCCATAGACGACTCCATAGAGATAGAGGTGTCGCCGGCGGATATCAAGTGGGACACATACAGATCGGGAGGGGCCGGAGGTCAGAACGTCAACAAGGTGGAGACCGGCGTAAGGCTCTATCACATACCCACAGGCATTGTGGTCGAGAACACAGAGACACGCTCGCAGCTCATGAACAAAGAGAATGCCATGCGCATACTCAAAAGCAAGCTCTATCAGATGGAGCTTGACAAGAAGATGGAGCTGCAACGAGAGCTTGAGGGCAAGAAGAAAAAGATAGAATGGGGAAGCCAGATAAGAAGTTACACTCTGCACCCCTATAAGCTGGTGAAAGACCATCGCACCGGGCATGAATCGTCGTCACCCGACGATGTGCTCGACGGCGAGATAGACGGTTTCATAAACGCTTTTCTGCTATGGGCCAACGAGGCTTAAGCAGCCTGTCGAAAGAGGTCTGAAACGCCTTATGCTCCCCGCATACCGCGCCTCGATGCGGCCAAACAGGGCTATGCAGGGTGGAGAAAGCAGGCGGCAGGGGGGCAATGGGAAAGTTATGGCGGTGTGGGTGGCGCGACAATAAGCGGCTGTGCGGAATAACAATGCTGTACATAAATTGGGGCGGGGCGTATAAATGAGGGGGGCGATGTTCATGGGTTTATCGGAGCAACGCATTAAAACAGGGTTAGAACAAAAGAGATGAAAACAACGACATCCGCCATTGCCCGGATATGCGGCGGGCGTCTTACAGGCAGAGACTCGGTAATAGAGACATTTGCATTCGACTCGCGGCGCATAGCCTGCAACGACCGCACGGTGTTTGTGGCTCTTTGCGGCGCCACGCGCGACGGTCACGACTATATCGGCATTCTGCGTCAAAGAGGCATATCAAACTTCATAGTATCTTGCGATTACCCGCTGCCCGAGCTTAAAGAGGGCGAGGCGTTCATTGCGGTGGGCGACACCTTGGCGGCCCTGCAGGCGGTGGCCTCGCACATGCGCGACACCATATCGGGCAAGGTGGCCGCGGTGACGGGCAGCAACGGCAAAACAGTGGTCAAAGAGTGGATTGCGGCTCTGTGGCGTGGCAAGGAGGGTTTGTTCGTAAGCCCCAAGAGCTATAACTCACAGATAGGCGTGGCGGTGGCCATTACCATGTGCGAGGGTGACGAGGCCTTGTCGGTATTCGAGGCGGGGATATCGAAGCCCGGCGAGATGGAGAGGCTCGAGGGCATGATAAGGCCCCATATATGCGTGGTGACCAACATAGGCGAGGCTCACGACGGCAACTTCCCGTCACGAGGCGATAAGCTGCGTCAGAAGCTGTTGCTGGCAAGGCACTCGCGGGCCATCGTATATTGCTCCGACCATGCCGAGGTGGCCCGGGCCGTGACCGAAGAGTATCCCGACCGCGACCTTTTCGACTGGGGTATCTCGCCCAAAGCGCGCATGCGTGTGACCGGGTGCGTGAAGACCAACACGGCAACGCACATCACATTCACCCTGTCGGGCACCGATTATAACACCACCGTGCCCTTTACCGATGCCGCCTCGATAGAGAACGTATTGTCGGCATTGGCTTTTTATGCCTGTCTCGACGTCATGGAGGGGGGCGACCATCTTAAAGGTGCGCTCTCAGCCACAGGCGACCTGCGCCCCGTGGCCATGAGGCTCGAGATGAGGCAGGGCATAAACGGCTCGGTGGTGCTGTGCGACAGTTACAACAGCGACACAGGGTCGTTGGCCGTGGCGCTCGACCGTCTGTGCGACATATCGGCCGACATGCCCAAGATGGTGATAATGTCTGACATATCGCAGTCGGGACATCTGCCCGAGCGTCTGTATGCCAAGGTGGCCGACATGTTGCGGCATCACGGCATAGAGCGTCTGCATGCCATAGGAGGCGACATCACGGCATGCAGGCAGCTGTTCGAGGGCATACCGTCATCTTTTTACCCCTCCACAGAGAAGTTCATCGAGCAGTTCGACCGCTCGTCGACAGCCGGTGCCGCCGTATTGCTCAAAGGGGCACGGTCGTTCGCCTTCGAGCGCATAAGCCGCATGCTCGAGGTGCAACGCCACTCCACCGTGATGGAGATAGACTTGGCGGCCATGTGTTTCAACCTCAATTATCACCGCCGTCTTCTGCGTCCCGGCGTCAAGACCGTGGCAATGGTGAAGGCATCGTCATACGGCCATGGAGGCGTCGAGGTGGCGGCCGCACTCGAGCGCCAGCATGTCGACTATTTCGCCGTCGCGTATGCCGACGAGGGTGTCGCCCTGCGTCAGGGAGGCATAACAACGCCCATAATAGTGCTCAACAGCGAGCCCAGCGGTTTTGCCGCCATGATAGATTACTCGCTCGAGCCCGAGATATACGATTTCGAATCGTTAGAGCTTTTCCGTTCAGATGTTCGTCGTGCCGCCGAGTCGCATTACCCCATACACATAAAGTTAGACACAGGCATGCACCGTTTGGGTTTCGCCGAAGATGAGTTGCAGAAGCTGGCTGAACGCGTGGCAGGCGACCGCACCCTGAGCGTAAGGTCTATATTCTCGCACTTCCCGTCGAGCGACAACCCCGGGCAGGACGACCTCACCATAAGGCAGATAGAGATGTTCGACCGCATGAGCAGCCGTCTTATGCAGCTGCTTGGCGACAAGAGCATACTGCGCCACCTCTCCAACACATGGGGCATAGAGCGGTTTACCCAAGCTCAGTTCGACATGGTGCGTCTGGGATTGGGGCTTTACGGCATAAGCCCCTTTACCGACAGGCTTCAGAGCGTGGCCTCGCTAAAGAGCGTGATATCGCAGATAAGGGCTCTGCCGGCAGGCGAACGGATAGGTTACAACCGCCGCGGCGTTGTGGAGGTCGACTCGGTGATAGCCACGGTGCCGATAGGTTATGCCGACGGGCTGAGACGCGCCCTCAGTTGCGGCAAATGGTCGTTTACCGTAAACGGACACAAGGCCCCCATAATAGGCAATATCTGCATGGACTCGTGCATGATAGACATAACGGGCATACCCGCCGCTGTCGGCGACGAGGTCATCATATTTTCGGGCAACAAAGAGATAGTGCAGATGGCCGAAATACTCGACACCATACCTTACGAGATACTGACCCTCATAGCCCCACGGGTAAAAAGAATCTATTTCGATTAGGGGAGCGATCGCCTTTTTGATATTTTGCGTGTTCCCACGTGACAGGGCCGCAGGGCTTTGCGGGGGGCGGTCGTCTTTTCGAGATTTTACACGTTTCCACATGACAGGAATGCCGGGCTTCGGGTTTCGGGTGGAATTACCCGAGCTCACGTGCCGTAAAATGTCCCGCAAGGGGCGGTTCCTTTCCGGGATTTGTGCGGTTTTCCCGTAATGACCTGTCCTCTTTTTGAGGGACAGTTCGGGTTTAAGGGAGGCTTTTCAGGTATTTTATCATGACGCGCTTCCCCATTTATAGTGCTTCCCGTGTGTGTAAACAGGGGCCGGTTTCACCATGTCTAAAAGGCCCTTTTGTGTTTCCCCGTATTGAAGATGTGTGGTGCGATGGCGGCTGTCGGGAAGGTATGATCACACCCTGAGGCGGAGTGTCTCGACTATATGGCGGGCATTGATGCCCACACCTTCAAGCGTGTATGTGGCGCGGGTGTAATACGGTTCGCGTTCGGCCAGGTGGCTCTCTATATATAGGCGTAACTGCTCGGGGCTCTTGCCCTCTATGAGCGGGCGGCGCGTATGGCTCGCAATGAGACGCTCGACCAGCGCACCGGCGGGCACACGCAGATAGAGCGTGACCCCCAGACTATTCATGACATCCATGTTATCGAAATGGCACGGTGCCCCGCCGCCGGTGGCCACCACCACATTCTCTTCGGGTGAGAGCGACGCTATATAATCGCGCTCCATCTGCCTGAATGCCGGCTCGCCGAGAGTCGAGAATATCTCAGAGACCGACATGCCCGCCCTGCGCTCTATCTCCTTGTCCATGTCGACAAAGCGCCAGCCCAACGCGGAGGCCGCCTTACGTCCCAACGTGCTCTTGCCGGAGCCCATATATCCTATAAGAAACAGAGGCATGACATAACTGTTTTTCAAGTTTTCAAGCGACAACAACGCCCTGTCGTTTAATCATAGCGCTGTTACAACTCGCCGAAGAGGCTCTGTTCCGTGGCAGGATCGTCATCCTGCTCGTCAGGGTCGGGGGTTGCCGGCTGCTCGTCGCCCATGCCCTCCGAGGGGTCGGCGGGGACGCTCTTATGCAGAGGCTCGATAAACTCCAGTCGGTCGACTTGATAGGTGGTGACGCGTTTGCCTTTGGCCTTGCACCCCTTGATGCGTATGAACTCGTCGGCGTCGATTATCTCTTCGGGACGCGAAGAGTTGGCACCCCCGAAGGTGATCTTAAGCTGCGGGAAACGGTCGCCCGTTATGGCCACGAGGTAAGAGCCCTCGCTCTCGTCTATGAATGACATCTCGCGCTCCGTCGGCTCGGCCTTGAAGCGTTTGAGATAGAAGAAGCCCTGCGAGGCATCCCACAAAACGACAGTATAGATGCGGTCGGGCGAGTATTTGCTCACCGACAGCAGGTCTTCAGGGAAGTGGAGGCTCGTGTCGTAACCTGCGGTGTGATAACTGCCGCTGCGACGTATGACTATGGTCTTGTCGTCGCCCTCGAAAACACCAATCTCGGTGCCGCGGCCGTCGGTGTTGAAACGTCTTTCGGCCTCGTCGAACCACACCGTTATGCCGCCCAGGGTGGAGACACCCTTTTCTTTGAGCACTATCTTGTGTATGGGGTTCTTCTGGAAGAGGTTGCCCTGCGATGAGCGTCCCTTGATGGCCAGAGTCGAGAAATCGAGGTCGACAATGAGCTTTTTGAGCCTCAGGCGCGGTTTGAGATAGACTTTGAGCACCTCGGCCTCGCCGTTGGGGTTGACCGAAAGGTGGAGTATCTCAGAGCCGGGCTCGCCCTTGGTGAGGTTATAGACCTTGTCGCGGGTGATGCCCATGATGGCGCACCGTTTCATCATATAATTGCCGGCAGCGCCGTCACGATAGAGCACGTTATAGATGGTGCGTTCGTCGCCGCGCAAGAAGACGCCGATATAAAGGATGTCTTTCTTGAAATAGGCCTTCTCGCTCACCTTGGTGATGACATATTCGCCGTCACGGCATATCACTATAACATCGTCTATGTCGGAACAATCGCACACAAACTCGTCGCGTTTCATGGCGTTACCTATGCCGAAGAAGCCCTCGGCACGGTTGACATAGAGCTTGGCGTTCGATACGGCAACCTTGGTGGCCTCGATGGCCGAGAACGACTTGATCTCGGTGCGGCGCTCGCGACCCTTGCCATACTTGTCGCCTATGCGGCGGTAATAGTCTATCGTGTAATCGGTAAGGTGGTCGAGGTGGTCTTTGGCCGTCTTTATCTGCTCTTCAACGGCCTTGATGTGCTCGTCGGCCTTGAAGGCGTCGAACTTGGATATGCGCTTGATCTTTATCTCGGTCAGCTTGACGATATCGTCGGTGGTGATCTCCCTGAAGAAGAGCTTTTTGTATGGCTCCAGCTCGCGGTCTATGGTCTCCAGCACACTCTCCCAGGTGGTGCACTCCTCGATTTTGTAATAGATACGTTTCTCTATGAATATCTTCTCCAGCGAGCTGAGGTGCCACTCCTCGCCAAGCTCATGCAGCTCTATCTCCAGCTCGCGGCGAAGCAACGAACGGGTGGTCTCGGCCGAGTGGCGCAATATCTCGCTCACACCCATGAAACAGGGCTTGCGGTCGACAATGACGCACGAGTTGGGCGATATTGATATCTCGCAGTCGGTAAAGGCATAGAGGGCGTCTATGGTCTTGTCGGCCGACACATCGGAGCCTAAGTGTATGAGTATCTCGGCATTGGCGGCAGTGTTGTCGTCGATGCTCTTTATCTTTATCTTGTTGCGTTCGTTGGCCTTTATTATAGAGTCGATGATGGACGAGCTCTCCTTGCTGCCCTTGCCTTTACGCTTGCCGGTGGACGAGGTGGTCTTGCCGTAAGGTATCTCGGTGATGGCCAAGGTCTTGTTGTCGACCTTGACTATCTTGGCCCGTACACGTACCACGCCGCCGCGCAATCCGTCGTTATAACGCGACACGTCTATCATGCCGCCGGTGGGAAAGTCGGGATAAAGCTCGAACGGCTCGCCTTTGAGGTGGGCTATGGAGGCCTCTATCAGCTCGTTGAAGTTGTGAGGCAATATCTTGGAGGCCAAACCCACGGCTATGCCCTCCACACCTTGCGCCAGAAGCAACGGGAACTTTATGGGCAGGGTGAGCGGCTCCTGGTTGCGGCCGTCGTAAGAGAGCATCCACTCGGTGGTCTTGGGGTTGAAGGCCACGTCAAGGGCGAACTTGGAGAGGCGGGCCTCGATGTAACGGGGTGCTGCCGCGCTGTCGCCGGTGAGTATGTTGCCCCAGTTACCCTGGCAGTCTATCATAAGCTCTTTCTGGCCCATCTGCACAAGAGCGTCGCCAATGGAGCGGTCGCCGTGCGGGTGGTACTGCATGGTGTTGCCTATGATGTTGGCCACCTTGTTGTAACGACCGTCGTCCATGCGTTTCATGGCATGGAGTATGCGTCGTTGCACCGGTTTGAGACCGTCGGTGATGTGAGGCACGGCGCGCTCGAGAATGACGTATGAGGCGTAATCCAAAAACCACTCCTTATACATGCCCGTGAGCCGGTTCATGCCCCCCTCCTCAACCGTCAGACGCGAGAAACGGTGCGTATTGACATCATCGGCAACATCGCCGTCATCGGCCTCCTGGTCGACATCCTCTTCCTCGTTGACGAGCTCTTCGTCCTCAAACATTTCTTCGTTATACTTATCGCTCATGTGTCGTAATTTTTATCTTTTCTCTCCCTTGCAGGGTGCCGTCCGCCTGATGCGCCTGCACGTATCGGACGCACGGGACTTGCGGCCGCACACTCAAGGGTGTTTCCCTTTGGCGGGCGCGCGTTGTTTCAGATTGCCCGGGTGTCAGACGCCCTCTTCGACCATATCCGTCTCCATGCGCAGGTTGTCTATGATGAAATCTCGCCTCTCGGAGGTGTTGTTGCCCATATAGAACTCCAGAAGGTCGCTTATGGGATCGTCCTTGCTCATGCGCACACGGTCGAGCCTCATGTCGGGGCCGATAAACTCCTTGAACTCGTCGGGAGAGATCTCGCCAAGACCTTTGAATCGGGTGATCTCAACGCCGGTTTTGAGTTGAGTCACCGCCGCCTGCTTCTCCTCTTCGGAGTAACAATAACGGGTCTCTTTCTTGTTGCGAACACGGAAAAGAGGGGTCTGCAATATGTGAAGGTGCCCGCGGCGTATGATGTCGGGGAAGAACTTTATGAAGAAGGTCAGCAGCAGCAACCTTATGTGCATGCCGTCCACATCGGCATCGGTGGCAATCACTATCTTGTTGTAACGCAGGCTCTCTATGTCGTCCTCTATGTCGAGGGCCGCCTGCAACAGGTTGAACTCCTCGTTTTCGTATATCACCTTCTTGGTGAGGCTGAAGGTGTTGCGGGGCTTGCCGCGGAGCGAGAAGACCGCCTGGGTGTTGACATCGCGGCTCTTGGTGATGGAGCCGCTGGCCGAGTCGCCCTCGGTGATGAAGATGGTCGACTCTTCGGCGCGCTCGTTCTTGGTGTTGAGGTGTATGCGGCAGTCGCGCAACTTGCTGTTGTTAAGGCTCGTTTTCTTGGCGCCCTTACCCTTTTTCTTGCGCAGGTCGTCAACGCCCTTTCGCTCTTTTTCCGACTCGAGTATCTTGCGTTGCAGCGCCTCGGCCACATCGGGATTTTTGTGCAGATAGTTGTCGAGCTGCTGCATGAAGTCGGCCACGAACTGACGTACGCTCACATCGCCGCCCGGCTTCATGTCTTTAGAGCCCAACTTGGTCTTGGTCTGCGACTCGAAGAGAGGCTCTTCCACCTTGATGCTTATGGCGCCTATGACCGACATGCGTATATCATTGGCGTCGAAGTCTTTACGGTAAAACTCGCGCACCACCTTGACCAACGACTCGCGGAAAGCGGCCTGATGGGTGCCCCCCTGGGTGGTGTGCTGGCCGTTGACGAAAGAGTAATAGGTCTCGCCGTAACCTCCGCCGTGGGTCATGGCTATCTCTATGTCGTCGCCTTTGAGGTGTATGGGCTTATAGACGGGCTCTTCGGAGAGGGTGTCGTTAAGCAGGTCGAGCAGCCCCTCTTTAGAGAGATAGGGGGTGCCGTTAAGACGTATTGTAAGACCGGAGTTGAGATAGGTGTAATTTTTCACCATGGTCTCTATATACTCCATGTTATAGTCGTAAGAGCCGAAAACGCTCTCGTCGGCGGTAAAGGAGACCTTGGTGCCGTTCTTCTCGGAGGTGTCGTCCCGAGTGTCAGACACTATGTTGCCGGCAGAGAACTCTATGGTGCGGCTCTGTCCGTCGCGCACACTGGTGATGACAAAGCGTGACGACAGGGCGTTGACCGCCTTGATGCCCACACCGTTGAGACCCACCGACTTCTTGAAGGCCTTGGAGTCGTACTTGCCGCCGGTGTTCATGCGCGAGGCCGCCGCTTCGAGGCTGCCCAAGGGTATGCCGCGGCCGAAGTCGCGTATGGTGACGGTTTTATCCTCTATGCCAATGTCGATGCTTTTGCCGTTGCCCATGGCATACTCGTCTATGGAGTTGTCTATAACCTCTTTGATGAGTATGTATATGCCGTCGTCGGGAGAGGTGCCGTCGCCGAGCTTGCCTATGTACATACCCGGACGAAGCCTTATGTGCTCTTTCCAGTCGAGGGTTCGGATATTATCCTCGGTATAACTTATTGTCTCTGCCATTTATATCGCTTAAATCTTATTTCTTAATAAAATGCCGGCCCCATGACGCAGGGCGACAGTTTGCGGGCTCATCGTTTCAGACAGGCGACGCCATCTCTGCCCGGCAAGGGTCGCTTACGCTGCGGCGACAAGCCTCTTACCCCTGCGTATAAAGCCCGGGGTGCGACGCCTTATGCTCGCCGACCATGATATCGCGCACCATGTCGCGAAGCTCGCCCGCGCTCTTTGTGCGCACCGTCTCTATGTCGACAGGTTTGAGCGCCTTTAGTTCGATGCGGCACGGTATCTTTATGGTCTTGCCAAAGAGGCGGCGACCACGTAATGTGTAATTTATCACCACGGGCAATATCTCGACATCGTTGTCTTTGGCCATGATGAAGGCTCCGTCTTTGAAGCGGCCCACGGCACCGCTCTTGCTGCGGGTGCCCTCGGGGAATATGATGACGGAACAGCCTCGCGAGGTCAGCTCCTTGGTGCGTTTGAACAGCTTCATGGTGCTGGCCACCCCGCCGCGCTCTATGGCGATATCGCCGCGAAGCCTGAGAACCCATCCGAAGAGAGGCATCTTAAGCACCTCGCGCTTGGACACCCATTTGAAGAAAAGGGGCAGCGAATAACAGACGGGGATGTCTATCATGGAGTGGTGGTTGACCGTCACCACATAGCTCTTGCCGCGCACGATATTCTCCATGCCGCAGGTTTTCATGCGCCAGAGCACCGACAGGTATGTTATGGTGCCCGACATGATGTGCGATATGCCGTGCACCGCCCGTCTGTCGCGGTCAAAGGCGAAAGTGAAAAGGCACACCAGAGCGATTATCGCAAGCTCGACAATCAACAGCGGCACCAAATATATCAGGAACAGAATTATCCTCATGCACTAAAACTCCATCGTTATGCGGCTTACCGTCTCCAAGCCATCTTTTTTTTGCAGTGTAAGCATGAAGATCAGCTTTTCGTTAGGCAGGGTACGTTTCTCTTTGACCATACGTATCTCGGTGCTCTCTCCCGGGGCCACCGATTCCTTGAGCTCACCCTCCGATATCTTCTTGCCGGCCTCGTTGGTCAGGCGCCAGGTGACATGGAACCGGTCGAGGTTCAAAAAGCGGCATCTGTTGGTTATCACCACCGACTCGTTGCCGCCGAGGCTGATGCTCACGGGGGCGAAGCGCAGAAAGACAACCCCTTTGAGCATCTTGTCTCTGTCGAGGGCGTCGAAGTCGAACATAAAGCCACCCTGTACCTTGGAGGCGGGACGCTCGACAATGTCCCACACGCGGTCGAAGGTGGGTATGTCGGCCCTATACTCCTCTATGACGCACGGCACATCGCCCACAGCGCCCCACCCTCCGAGCTTGTCGAGGTCGGGGTTGACGGGGCAGTAAAGGTCGGTGTTCCACTCGATGCCTGCGCCGCCGTAACATACGGGACGGGTGCGGTCTTTGGCCTTGAGGTTAAGGTAAGACTTATACATGTTGTAACCGTTGCCCGAGCGGTAACCGAGCGACCATGCCACCACCGAGGGGTGTATCTTGTCGCGCTGCATCATATTTTCGGCGCGCTCGACAAACGAGCTGACCCACATAGGGTCGTTGCCCAACGAGCGCCCCTTGGTGAGGCTCTCGCCGGCACCGGTCGACTCCACCGAAGCCTGGTCGAACACATAAAAGCCATATCTGTCGCACAGACCGTAAAACTCGGGCATCATGGGCTGGGTGAGTATGGCGTTCATACCTATCTTTTTAAGA
Source organism: uncultured Rikenellaceae bacterium (assembly GCA_947054185.1). Classification (GTDB taxonomy): domain Bacteria; phylum Bacteroidota; class Bacteroidia; order Bacteroidales; family Rikenellaceae; genus CASDZP01. The sequence continues at coordinate 26,462 of CAMRVW010000002.1, forward strand.
CGCAACAGTCTGTCATTCAGAGTGTCTATACTCACACTTCCGTCACGCATCACCACACCCCTGATGTCAATCGGACGACCGTTTACAAGCAGCTCGGCGCCATTGACGCTCACCGTTCTGAAACCCACGGGGACAGAGAGGTATTCGGAATAACGACCGTCGGGCCGTTGTGTCTTGACCTTTACGGTGTAAAGATAGGGGTCTTCATCGCTCCATTTGCGCACATCTCTTATGGGCAACAGGAAGTGCACGGTGTCTTGCAGACGCATCTGCAAGTTGGTGTGCTTGCTCTCGCGACCTATCGAGCACCCCTCGGCATCGAAGCACTCGTAATATACCTTAAGCTCTTTGGGGTTGAGATAGTGCGACTTGACCACCACGCCTATGTGCAACAGGCCGTCGGTGTTGGCAGGGTCGAGGGTGGCCTCGGCTATGATGTCGCTAACCCTCACCTTGGGCTGGCATATTATATATACGTCTCCTGCAAGACCCGCGGGACGACGTGTGCGCGACCCTTCGAGCAACGAGCCTTTGGCATAGAGATGGTTTTCTATCACTATGGTATTCACATCCTCAACGCAGAGGTTGGTTATGTCGAACTCGGCACCGACAGAGCCGCCCTCGGCATAGCCTGCCTTGCGTCCGTTGACCCACACCGTCACGGCGCCGCCGAAACCCTCCATGTTCAGAAATTTCTGTCGATGGTTCCAGTCGAACGGCACGACGAACGTCGAGCGATAGACACCCACAGGCAGCTCTTTGGGCAGTTGCGCCTTCTGGCCTTTCTTTACGAAGGGATAGGGCGACGAACCGTCAGAGGCCTTGACAATACCGGCATCTTCCCAACTGCCCGGCACCGAAAGGGTGCTCCAGCCCGAGTCGTCAAACTCAGGAGCGTTGTATCCCTTGGGAGGCTTGCCGCCGGGGAAATATCTGAAACGCCACTCTCCGTCTAAAGAGGCGTGATATATGGACGAGGCGAACGAAGCGGTGTCGGCCGGCGCCTTGGGATAGGTCATGAACTTGGCGCGCGAGGCAAGACGTGACCTCGACGGCAAAGAGAGGTTGCGCATGTCGCTGGTGTCTCTCTGGGCATGGACACCGACACACGAAAGGGCCAATGAAAGCGTCAGCACGCCTTTTATTATCTTCTCAATCATAAGATGTTGACTTGTTTTTATCCGCGAGGGGCATTCCGCGCGTTCTCTGCAAAGGTACAAAAAAGGTCGTTTCTTTTTCCATTTTATATTCAATAAAAATTTCACCGCCGCCGCAACTCCATGGCCGAAGCAGGCTGCCGCGGCTGTTTCAGGGGACATGCCAAACCATCGCGAAACGGGGCATTTTGTCGGCCGCATCCCTTTGCGAGAGTGCCCGGGCAGACTCTGAAGGCAAGAAGCCGCTCTTTACAACTAAAGTATCGCAATAAAGACACCCGACCGTTTTTTTTGTTACTTTTGCGGGAGCTAAAAACGGACTTTAGATGAAAATCATCGTAAACAACGAAGAGGTCGTTTTCGACGGCACCACGGTGGCAGAGCTGCTTGCCCGTCTTGATGTCTCTTTGGCCGGCATTGCGGTGGCGGTCGGCACCAAGATAGTGCCGGCGGCGGCGTGGAGCGGTTTCGCACTGAAGCCTGACGACAACGTAACCATAATAAGGGCCACGCAGGGAGGTTGACATGATCGCTATCATCACCCTGCCCCACTCTTTGCCGCACGAAGATGAGGCGCTCGCTCTTCTTGCCGCGCAAGAGGGGGTCATAATACACCTGAGGCGCCACGACGGGCTCGAAGCCCTGGCAGAGGCCGCCGAGAGGGTGTGTGGCGACAACGACGGCATGCTGAAACGTTTTTGTGTGCACCACAATGCGCAGACAGCCTTTCGTCACCGTTTAGGAGGCACCCACAGACGCTTTGCCGAGCGGGGATATGATTGTCACGGACGCCTGAGTCTGTCGTGCCACTCCACCGACGAGGTCGTAACGGCGCTGCGCGAGGGCAAAGCCGACTATCTCTTTCTAAGCCCCATATTCGACAGCATATCAAAGCCGGGATATGCCTCTTTGTTCGACCTCGACAGCCTGAGCGGTTTTCTCTCCACCCTGCCCCGCCATCTAAGGGGAAAGGTGGTGGCACTGGGAGGGGTGAATGCGGAAAACATGGTAAGGTGCAGAGAGGCAGGGTTTGGCGGAGCGGCCATGATAGGGGCTGTGTGGGAGGTGAGAAACGGCGGTATAGATCCCGGAGCCACCTTAGACAACCTGCTTAAAATTAAAGACAAATGGCAACGAGAAGAGATCAAATAGCCCGTCTGCAATATATCACCACCGGATGTACGCCACAAGAGATAGCCTCGGAGGTGGCACTATATCTTAGCGGCGGAGGGCGATGGGTGCAGCTGCGCATGAAAGAGCACCCCGACAGCGTGGTGGCGCAGACGGCCCAAATGTTGCTTGTGCCGGTGCATGCCTGCGGCGGGGTGCTCATAATAGACGACCGTGTGGAGGTGGCCGCGCGCGTAAAGGCCGACGGTGTGCATCTGGGGCGTGGCGACATGCCTCCCGGGGAGGCCCGTCACATAATGGGCGACGCCATCATAGGAGCCACCGCCAACACCGAAGAGGATATCAGGGCAGCCGTGGAAGCGGGGGTCGACTATATAGGAGCGGGACCTCTGCGTCACACCACCACCAAAAAGGTGCTCGCCCCGCTATTGGGCATAGAGGGCTATACGCGTCTGATGTCGACGGCAGGTGACGCACCGCCCGTGGTGGCCATTGGGGGCATAACGCCCGACGACGTGGCCGCCATTGCCGCCACAGGTGTGCACGGCATTGCCGTGGGAGGAGCAATATCGCATGCCGACGACCCGTGCGGCGTCACACGCCGGTTCGTGGAGCTGACAGGGTTGTTTGAGAAAGGGAAGTGATTTTTTCGGGGTGGCTTTTTGAGAGTGCGCCTTGTACTTTGACGGATTGTCACTTTGAAGACGGCTTATGGAGACAGCCCTTTAGACGGGATGCCACTTTGGGAGATGCCTTTGGGGACGGTTCTTTTGGGGGGACGGTTCTTTTGGGGGACGGTTCTTTTGGGGGATGGTTTTTGGGGAGATGACATGTAAAACCTCAAACCGTTGAAGAGGCGGTCTGTACTTGCAACAAAACGGATATAACAACAACGATATTTACTTATGGAACAGTTAAAGATAGGTGGCCACACCATGCGCTCGCGTCTTTTCGTCGGCACGGGCAAGTTCGCCTCCAACCGTGTCATGGCCGAGGCGGTGGCGGCATCGGGCAGCGGCCTTGTGACGGTCGCTCTCAAACGCATAGACCTCAAAGGCGACAATGACGACATGTTGCAGGCGTTACGTCTGCCGGGCATAGAGCTTCTGCCCAACACCTCGGGTGTGCGCGATGCCGGCGAGGCCGTCTTTGCCGCGCAGCTGGCCCGCGAGGCGCTCGGCACCGACCTTATAAAGCTCGAGATACACCCCGACCAACGTCACCTCATGCCCGACGCCGTCGAGACGCTCAAGGCATGCGGGGAGCTGGCCAAGGATGGTTTCACTGTGATGCCGTACATACACGCCGACCCCGTGTTGTGCAAGCGGCTGGAGGATGCCGGCGCCGCATGCGTGATGCCGTTGGGTGCGCCCATAGGCTCTAACAAGGGGCTGGCCACACTTGAGTTTCTGCGCATCATCATAGAGCAGAGCAATGTGCCTGTGGTGGTCGACGCCGGCATAGGCACACCCTCGCAGGCCGCAGCAGCCATGGAGATGGGGGCCGACGCCGTGTTGGTCAACACCGCCATAGCAGTGGCAGGCGACCCAGTGGCAATGGCCCTGGCATTCAAAATGGCGGTGGAGGCCGGACACAAGGCTTTCGAGGCGGGCACGGCACCCGTAAGAGAGTCGGCATCGGCCACAAGCCCCCTGACATCTTTCCTCAACGACTGACAACAATGACTTTTTACGAGTACAAACAGAGGTGGGATTGGGACAAGATGACCCGCTTCATAGAAAAAGCCACCGCCGCCGACGTGGAGCGCGTACTGGCCAAAGGGGTCAACGTCAGCCCCGAAGATTTCGCCGTGCTGGTATCGCCCGCCGCCGCCCCCTATCTTGAAGAGATGGCCCGCGCATCGGCCGAGGCCACACGCCGCAGATTCGGACGCACCATGCAGTTATACATACCCCTGTATATATCCAACTTCTGCACCAACCACTGCATCTATTGCGGCTTCAACTGCAAAAACCAAATAGGCCGCGTCACACTGTCGCAAGAGCAGATAGAGCGTGAGGCGCAGGCCATACAGGCCGACGGTCACCCCTTCAAGCACATACTGCTGGTGACGGGTGAGTCGCCCAAGCATGCGGGGGTCGGTTACATGGCCGACTCGATAGACACGGTGTCGAAATATTTCGACCAGACATCGATAGAGGTGCAGCCGCTCGATACCGCCGACTATGAGCTGCTGATGGAGCACGGCCTGCACACGGTGTGCGTATATCAGGAGACCTATAACGAGGCCCGTTACCCGCTCTATCATCCGGCAGGACGCAAACGCGATTACCGTTACCGGCTCGAAACCGCCGACAGGCTGGGACAGGCCGGCATATACAAGGTGGGCGTGGGCAACCTGATAGGGCTTGAAAACTGGCGCACCGACGCCTTTTTCACGGCGCTGCACATACATTACATACAAACCAGATATTGGCGCACCAAGTGTTCCATATCGTTTCCGCGTCTGCGCCCCTTCGTGGGCGAGGGTTTCCAGCCCAATTACCCCACCACCGAACGCGACCTGCTGCAACTGATAACGGCATACAGGCTTCTGAGCGAAGACCTCGAGATATCGCTATCAACGCGAGAGAGTCCCCGCTTCCGCGACGGCGTCATAGAGCTGGGCGTCACCACCATGAGCGCGGGGTCCAAGACCGCTCCGGGCGGATATTCGGACTGGGAGCAGTGCAAGGAGCTGGAGCAGTTCAGCGTCAACGACGACCGCCCCGTATCTGAGATTGTCGATGCCATAAGCTCGCACAACTTCGAGGTGGTGTGGAAAGACTGGGATCTGTCGCTCAACCGCAACACATCGAAGCTATCACGCAACACGCCATGACAGAGAGATACAGCCGTTCGGCGATAGAGGGGTTCGGGGCCGAGCAACAGAAAAGACTGTCGGAGGCGACGGTGTTTGTGGCCGGGTGCGGAGGCCTGGGCTCGGCAGCGCTTCAATACATGGCTGCCGCGGGCATAGGCACCCTCATAATAGCCGACCACGACAAGGTGAGCCTATCGAACCTGCAACGACAGGTGCTCTATACAACCGACCAAATAGGCATGCCAAAGGCCGAGTGTGCCGCAGCGCGCCTTGCAGCCATAAACCCCGAGATAGAGATAGTGGCTCACACCATGGCTGTGGATGGCGACAACTTCGCCCGTCTTGCCGCATTGGCCGACATGGTGGTCGACTGCACCGACAATTACCCGGTGCGCGGCATGCTCTCCAAGATGTGCAAGGCTCACGGCAAGCCGTTCATATATGCCAGCGCCGAAGAGATGGGCGGGCAGGTGGCTCTGTTCACACCCTCGTGCGGCGTCTATTATCACGAGTTGTTTGCCAGCACACCACAGCAGAAACCCGCGGTGGGCGTCATGTCGCCCATGCCGGGCATAATAGGGTCGATAGAGGCCGCCGAGGCCATAAAATATCTCTCCGGCACCGGACAGACCCTCGAAGGGAGGCTTCTGATAGTCGACATGAGGGAGTTGAGCTTCCGCATATTCGACCTGTAAAGGTTTGGCCGACAATAGGGGCAAAACCATCAGGCCCACACTATCTTTGGGCAACTTTGGCCCACGGCTTTTGAGCATTTTTGCGGCAGTACCGTATTTTTCACGACTCCCCACAGTTCATCGGGAAACAGGTGTGCCGGAGCCGTGCATACAAAAAGAGCGTAACGACAAACTAACCGAGCCTGTCGTTACGCTCTCTCTTTTTAAGGCGAACGGGCACAAGCGAGCCCATTATCCTGATTACATAATATTCTATCATGATATTGAATAGTATTGGCTTCACATCGACGGGCGGGGTCAAATAACCGACAGCAGGGCTATTATCATTGCGGCCACACCGACAATGGTGAGCGTGATGCGGTTTGTCTTGCGTATGTTCTCTTTAGATCGGTCCACCTTAAGTTTATGCTCGGTGAACGACATATCGTCTTTAATGTTATCGTTGTCCATATTTCATAAGTTTTAGTTTGTCCCGCCTCAACACAAAGTCCGACAGGCACCCGGGTGCTTGCAGGCAGTGCGCGAAGAGAGCTTACCGTCAGTCATACATAAAACATACCAAAAACGAAACGGAAGGCAACCTTTGTCGTCTTCCGTTTTTACTTTGTGTGCCTCAACGGGCCTATTTGAAATCTATGAACATCACAATGGGTGCGTTGCCTGCCCGGGCAAGCTCATCGCGCAGATCTTTGCTTTTGACATCGGCAAAAAGCCCCTTTCGCCTCAGTCGGGCGATATCGCGCGGATATATCACCGTGGCGAAGCTGCCGTCGGCCAATGCGAAGTCGCCCCATGCGCCGGTGCCGCCGTCATAGTCGTTGACAAAGATGCGAAAACGTGCCGTGAGGTCTTTATAGGTGTACGGCAGGCGGTAACGGCACACACCGCCCTCTGCCCTGTCGTAAACGGCCACGCTCAGAGAGTCGTTGTGGCGCACCCGCAGATAGATGCGGCCGGGGGTGGACATCACAGACTCTATGTGATACCACTCGGGGGCGATGCGACGAGGCCCTGCCAGACTCACCGTACGGGTGTAAAGGCTGTCGCCGCCGCGCGATATCACCGCCACGGGACGTACATCGCTGCGGTCTATGGCAAATATGGTGTCGTTGACGGTCGAGAGCACCTCCATGCCGCTCTGCGGCCCATATCCGTAAAGCAGGGGCAGGTGAAGACGTCGCGTCTTGCCGCCGCCTGTGTGCTGCCACATGGTGTCGCGGTGAGGCAGCGAGTTGACCGCAGAGTCGCGGTAATTGGCCACCTCGACGAAGCGGAAACCGTCAGCGTCGATGTCGCCCGAGGGAGGCACCGCCAGTTTGTGCATATAACCGGGTTGCGGAGTGTGCACCGTCCACCGTCCCTGCGACAATGGCACCGTGCGCAGATGGCGTCCGGCAAAATTGTAAATGTGAACCCTATGACCGCACCCCACCAGCAGCAGCCTGTTGCCGCCGTCGACGGCAAGCGACGACACCACGTCGCCCTCGGGCAGAGGCACACGACGCACCATGCGTCCCTTGGTGTCGAACTGAAGCACACCCTTCACACCCGATGAGGTGAGGAAGATGTAACTTTCGCCGCGTTCCAGACAGACGATGCGACCCAAAGAGACCTTGCCCTCGGTGTCGAGAGCGACATAACGCACACGGCTCACCACGTCGGAATAACGCAACGTGTCGTCACATGGCGCCACGCCAACGTCTATGGTGGGGATAACCGGAACACGGCACCCCGCCAACGCAAGCAGCAATATAAGGTATGGCAATATTTTCATGGTCCGTTTCATATCATGTCTGCAAAGAGGGGCGTTAAAGCAAGGGCCGTCTTAAGCCATAAGCAGAACCTTGCACGGAGCATACGCCGCCCTTTCGCCGCCCCACTTCAGCAAATAACATGCCGTTGGGACAATAACATGACAAAGATACGATTAAGCGAGAGCAAAAGCAAGTTTACTTGCATTTTGCCGAGCGGGAGTATCTAAGACCGTCAGGTCAAAGATACGATTAAGCCGAGAGGCAAGCAAATTTTATTTGTTTGACCGAGGCGGAGTATCCTTAGACTTTAGACAAAGATACGGATAAGCCTCACGAATCGGAACCGACATTCCGGCCGTATGCTTTTATTTGCCGCATGTAAAAGATTTTGTTACATTTGCAGATAAAAACGCAACAAGCATGACATTCACAGAACTTTGCGGGCAGATATTCACCCGTTCGATAGCCGATTACCATATAACCGACAATGTCGACACGCCCGCTGACAACCCCTATCCCGAACGTTCGTTAGAGCATCTTCTCTATCACAAGAACTGGATAGACACAGTTCAATGGCACTTTGAAGATATCATACGCGACCCCGGGATAGACCCCTCGGAGGCACTCACGCTCAAACGACGCATAGACGCATCGAACCAGGAGCGCACCGACATGGTCGAATATATCGACTCCTATTTCCTCGACAAATATTCGTCGGTGACACCGTCCGCCTCGGCCACCATCAACACCGAGAGCCCGGCGTGGGCCGTCGACCGTCTGTCGATACTCTATCTTAAGATATACCACATGGAGGCCGAGACCCGACGTACCGACACCGACCCTGCCCATCACAAGCAGTGCGCCGACAAGCTGGCGGTGTTGCAAACTCAGCTGACCGACCTGTCGACAGCCATAGAGGAGCTTTTGTCCGACATAGAGGCGGGACGCAAATATATGAAGGTCTATCGTCAGATGAAGATGTACAACGACCCCGCCCTCAACCCCGTACTTTACGCCAAGCAGTGAAACGACCTCACGACATACTCATAACCCGCTTCTCGGCCATGGGCGACGTGGCCATGCTGGCGGCGGTGGTAAGGGCGGCAGCGGTGCAGAACCCCGAAGCAAGACTGCATGTGGTGACGCGCAAGGGGTTTGAGCGTTTCTTCCTCTTCGGCGGCGCACCTTCCAACCTGTCGGTGCAGGGGGTCGACCTCAACGACAAACGTTATTCGTCTCTACCGGGCATCATAAGGCTGGCGGCCGAGTGCCGTCATCATTACAGGCCCGACGCCATGGCCGACATGCACTCGTCGCTCAGATCGCGCATCATACGTTTATATCTCAGGCTATGCGGCATAAGGGCTGCGGTGATAGACAAGCAACGGAGCCGCAGAAAGCAGCTTGTCGCGCGCCGCAACAAGAGCATGAGCCCGTTGCGTCACATGACGGAGTGTTATGCCGATGTGTTACGCACATTGGGACTGACGGTGACATTGGGCGAGACCATACGCAAGGAGAAGTGCAACTCGCCCTTCTTCACGGCCCACACGAGCGGCGCCCCTGCCGTGGGAGTGGCCCCCTTTGCGCGGCACGAGGGCAAGATATACCCCGTACGGATGATGGAGCAGGTGATAAAAAGGCTCTCGGAGAGCGGGTGCGACATATTCGTATTCGGAGGGGGCGACAAAGAAGAGGCGGTGGCGAGTCGTTGGGCAGACTCTTATGACCGTGTGGTGTCGGTGATAGGCCGGCTCGACATGGAGGGTGAGATGGCGCTAATGTCTGAACTCGACGTGATGGTGAGCATGGACTCGGCATCGCAACACATAGCCTCGTTGGTGGGGCTTCAAGTGGTGTCGGTGTGGGGGGCGACGCATCCTTATGCCGGTTTCGGCGGGTATGGCCAAGACCCCGACAATATGATAGGCGACAGTGCCGGGTGTCGTCCCTGCTCCATATTCGGCAACAGCCCGTGTTACAAAGGCACACTCGAGTGTATGCACAACATAGCCCCCGACACCATTGCAGACAAGGTGCTGTCGCGGCTGGGCATGTCGTAAGCGGGCTTCTTTGACGGCCAAACCACGGACGCTCCTGTGGCGTTACCTTTCAGAGAGTTTGACTTCGGCTTCGGCAATCGTCGGCATTGGCATCTGCAACGTTTTATCTTACACACTAACAGCACCCTTTATGGACAAGGCCCTTGAGATACTTAAAAGGTATTGGGGTTACGACTCGTTTCGCTCCATTCAGCCCGATGTGATCACCGGCATCATGTCGGGGCATGACACTCTTGCGCTCATGCCCACGGGTGGCGGCAAGTCGATAACGTTTCAGGTGCCCGCCTTGTTAATGGATGGCATAGCCATTGTCGTAACACCGCTCATATCGCTGATGAAAGACCAGGTGGACGCCCTTCGCAAACGTCACATAATGGCGCAGGCGGTACACAGCGGCATGTCGGCAGACGAGATAGACCGTGTGCTCGACAACTGCGTATATGGCGACTATAAGCTGTTGTACCTGTCGCCCGAGCGGCTCGACACCGACATATTCAAAGCCAGGTTCGAGAAGATGAACGTGTCTATGATAGTGGTCGACGAGGCTCACTGCATATCGCAGTGGGGTTACGACTTCAGACCCGCATATCTCAAGATAGCCCGTCTGCGCCAGTGGGCCCCCGGTGTGCCCGTATTGGCACTCACGGCCACGGCCACAGAGCAGGTGTGCGACGACATAATGAAGAGTCTCCGCTTCAACGCCGACGGCCTTCGCCTCTCCATGAGCTTCGCGCGTCCCAACATCAGTTATGTGGTGCGGCAGAGTGACGACAAAGACGGCGAGATGTTACGCATACTCAATGCCGTGGGAGGAAGCGCCATAGTGTATTGCAGGCGGCGCAAAGAGTGCGAGGATGTGGCTCAGCGTCTTAACGAGCATGGCATAAAGGCGCAGTTTTATCACGGCGGTCTCGACTATCGCCTGCGGGGAGCGCATCAGGAGGCGTGGCTCACGGGTCAGGTGCGGGTAATGGCCGCGACCAACGCTTTCGGCATGGGAATAGACAAGTCTGACGTCAGGGTTGTGATACATTACGAGATGGCCGACTCGCTCGAGGCTTACTATCAGGAGGCAGGGCGCGCAGGTCGTGACGGCAAACGCTCTTATGCCGTGTTATTGCGGGGATCGGCCGACAAACAGGCCGGAGACAAGCGCATAACGGCCGAGTTTCCACCGATAGAGACGATAAAAGATATTTACGAAGAGGTGCACAACTATTTCGGCATCGCCACGGGAGACGGTCGCATGACCACACGCCAGTTCGACATTTTCGATTTCTGCAAACGATTCAACCGTTACTCGCTCACCGTGCTCAGCTCATTGCGCATATTGCAACTGGCAGGTTATCTTATACTCACGGAAGAGCTCGACAACCCCACGCGCATAATGTTCGTCGTATCGCGCGAAGACCTTTACAACGTGCAGATAACCAACTCCGAGCTCGAGAGCCTGATACGCATACTGTTGCGTCTTTACACCGGTGTATTCTCGTCGCTGGTGCCCATAAACGAGGAGTTCATAGCCCACGCCTCGGGTTACACCGTGCCTTTCGTGTCTGAAGCCTTATTGAGGCTCTCGCGGCTGCGCGTGATTCGTTACATACCGCGCAACCGATCGCCTCTTCTGACCCTGTGCGAAGAGCGGCTGCCACGCATGAACATACACATACCCAACCACATATATCACGGACGCATGCAGCAGATGATGTCGCGTCTTAGCGCCATGACAGAATATACAGACCGCACCGACCGTTGCAGGAGCGTGATGCTGCAAAGTTATTTCGGCGAGAAAGAGCCGCAAGAGTGCGGATGTTGCGATGTGTGTCTGGCGCGCAAGAAAAACAAGTCCGACAGTCAGGCCGACACAGAGGCACGGATAATGGCTCTGGCAAAGCAAGGCATTTACGACCCCCGTCAGATAATAACTCTCGTTAAAGGCGACAAAGAACGCATAACCGAGATATTGCGACGCATGATAGGGCAAGGCAGACTCTCAACAGGCAAAGAGGGAATAGTGACAGTGCCCGATTGACATAGTTTTGCGAAGGCTGACGTTTATTTTGCGAGAACTGCCTCCTTTAATGGTTTACTGGCACTGCCTCCGGCGGCCCTTCCGGGGGAGGGGTCACGGAGGGGTCTCGGACCCCCTTTTGATATTTTTGAGAGCAAAGACTAATAGGATAATGTCATAAATGTGTTTCGACATTCGTCTTACACATTTATGACATATCTGTTTTCGGCCCTGGGGTTGAGTACCTGAAAGATATTCAACATGGGCCATGACTCTGCGGAAAGGGTGCAGAGACAATACGGCAATAATAAACGGAGGTGTTACGACAGCAAAGCATAAACGGGCGCTTACGCCAATACTTGTCGAAATCAAGCCTTACTCCCAACTTTGCCCCGCATGGCTCTTGTTATGCCACCGCGGTCTGAGTGTAACGAAAATCGCACACTGTTCCTTATGCCGGGCTGAGGAACGCAAGCCCGAGCGGCCCGGAGCCTCCGCCAACGGAGGGCCGCAACAC
>CAMRVW010000003.1 GCA_947054185.1 uncultured Rikenellaceae bacterium
TGGGGGGATTTTATGCCCACCGCGAGGTGCGGGCTGCTCGGGACTCGTAACCTCGTCCCGTCCACAAGGAATTTTGCTTACGTCACACTTCGTTATGCCGGGAATAGGAAATGTGTGCGGTTTCGTTACACTCAAACCGCGGTGCAGAACAAAAATCGTGCTTGGTAAAGTTGGGAAGTAAGGCGTGTGTTCGGCAAGTATTGACGTAAGCGTCCGTTATCTTTTGCCATAACTCTTCCGTTTATTGTTTGCCGCACTGCCCTTATTGTCTGCCGTTCTGCCTCCGCACCCTTACCGCGAGAGCCATGGCCCATGTTTTGATATACTTTAGGAATCACCCCCAAAGGCCAAAAAACGTCTGAGTCATAAATGTGTAAGACGCATGTCGAAACACATTTATGACTCAGACGTAATTATTCCTTAGTTGTTCATCAAAAATATCAAAACGGGGTCCGTGACCCCTCCCCCGGAAGGGCCGCCGGAGGCAGTTTTCGCAAAATAAACGGCAATTCCCGCAAATCAAAACGGCAATTCCCGCAAATCAAAACAGCAGTTCTCGCAAAACAATAACGGCAGTGCCGCAAAATGTACGCCACTGCCGTCGCAGTTAATATACCAACTTTACGTTGTCTATCCAGAATTTGGAGCCGGGGCATCCGACGAATGCGCCGCCATAACCGGACGAGAATCGCAATATAAGATGAGTTATGGGGGCGTCGTGATCCCACCCCACCTCTTGAATGGGCACTCTGTCGCCCTTGGAGTTGATGGTGAACTGGGGTTCTCTGGTCGTGAGATCCATGTATGGCTTGAAGAAAGGCTTGTCGGTTATGTCGCCATACTCGACGGTCATGCGGTGGCCATTGGTCCACTCGGGGCTCTCTTGCGAGTATTGCTGCCATGCGGTGCCCACCCGTTTGGCATATACGTTGCCGTCGGCGTCCTCCCAGCGGCTTTGAAGGAGCAGTTGCACCTCGGCGGCATTGGTGCCGTCAAGCTCTTTGTCGCGGCCCGTGCCGCTTATCTTCAGGCGCTTGCCGCCATCTTGTCCCTGCTCGAACTTATAGTCGAACTCAAGGGCTTTTAGTCTGTCTGTGAACGGTATGCCCATCACCAACTTGGACTGGGGGTCGCGGGCGTCTCTTACAGGCTCTGGCAGCATACCCAGAAAGGCGGTGCCTGTTGATAAGACCGTGATGCTGAAAAGGCCTAACACCTTGCAGCCGTCTATGCGGGTCTCGAGACGGGCGCAATAACCGTCGCCCCTTTTTTCTGGAAAGACGGTGACGCTGCCCTTGCTCACGCCGCTGACCTTGGCAAGGACGTTAGAGGTGGCCCAGGGCGACCCTTTGGGGACGTATGGTGTGTTGGGCATAAGCGTGTCGGTGGCGCCTATCTCATAGAGGAATACCGTATTGCCGCCTATTATGCCCGACTCTTTGACTTCGCGTACAACCCATTGATTCATATCGCCAAAAGCGATGGGAACTATCTTTTCCTGTCCGTAAAGCGGCAGTGCCGAGGCGAACATCATTCCCAATGCGATCTTTGTTTTCATAAATAAAGTTGTTTTGGTCTCACGGAGTGTGTTTTTTCTGTTTTCAAACGCAGACGGACGAAAAGGGATCCCTTTCGTGACATCTGCGTTTTATCTTTACACAAATCCTGCCAAATAGAGAAAAATACTAAAAAACAGAGATTGAAGCGCATGTTTTAGAGGTGATACCCCCACTGTTCGAGCGCATAACCCCAGTTTTCCTCAACGATGCGGCGGGTGCGCTCTTCGTATTGGTATGCATTTTTGCGATAGCCCTTCTTGCCGCCGATATATGCCTCTATGGCCGGACGCGCCTCTTCGAAGCCGTCAAGCGACAGCTCGCGGTATATGCGCTCGGTCATTCCGAGAGGGTCGGCCTCGAAGTCCTCGAAGCGCACCTCTATCAGATGCCCCTCGGGTATGAGGCTCTTCTGCTCTTCATAGCGGGTGTAAAGGTCGGTATATGTGCTTATGATGTTGGCTTCGATCTGGGCAGGCTCGATGTCTTGCAGCTTCAGAGGCTCTATGACGTTGGTGAAAAAGCTGCGTGTGGACTCGAACACGGTGTATGGGTTGCGCACAAGATAGATGAACCGCGCATTGGGGAACATCTCGAGTATTTCGCGTATGTGACCGGTGTGGGGCGGGTTTTTAGAGAGGTAACGTTTGCCGCCCGTGTTGTGAAGCGACGTTTTGACCATGCGCACAAACTCTCGTTTGTAAACCTCTCGTTCATGCTCCGAACATGTGCGGAATGTCAGGTACTTGTCGGAATACTCGCGGGTGTGACGGGGAAAGTACCAGAAATGATAGAACGAGTAAGGCACCAGGTTTGACATTGCAAACTCCTCTTCCTGAGGCAGATCGGGCCCAAGCTCCATATTGTCGGTGGGACGGCGTTCGGGCATCACGGCAGAGACCAGAAGGTGGAAAAGCCTGCGGCCGAAGAACATGATGTTGGGGAACACCGTCTGATAGGTGGTGGTGTAACCGAACTGCTTGTCTTTGCAGAATATGTTGTGTACGAAGGTGGTGCCGCTGCGCCAGTGACCGAGTATGAACAACGGAGCATCGTCTAACGGCATCTTCTTGACCCTGAGTCTATAGGCCAGCTCCTCAAACAGACGTCCACCGTTGAGCAAGGCGCAAACAAAGGCCGTGAGCAGGTATTTGCCCCTATATTTTTTGTCTATCTTCTTATCACGCACCACTTTACGAAAGGCTCCCCAGCGGGCGCCGACCAACGGATTGGTGGGAAGGGTGCTGAAATTCAATCTTATCATAATCAGAGTTTATCCACAATGTTTGCAATGGCCTTGACGGCATCGTCGGTGTCGGCGTCGATGGTGTGCGCACCCTCGATGTTATGGCCGACCACTATCACGGTGTGACCCTCATGTGAGAGCTTGTCGGCAAGCAGGCGCACCGTCTCTTCCGACTTAAGCGAGCTGCCGGTGACCGATATGACTGTGCCGGCGCACGAGTGTTGCTCCGACGACTCGACAGGACCTATTATCATACCCACGGCCGATGTGTTGTTGGTTATGGGGTCGATAAGGATGAAGGCGCCGGTGTTTTTGTTTTTGGCGTAAGCGTCGAAGAAGAGGGGCTTGCCGGTGGTGAACACGACACGACCTATCTCATTGAGGCTTAGGCGGTCGGCCTTGGTCTGCTCCATGGTGTTGACGTCAACGCGATATTTTATGCCGTCGATGTGGGCGCGTGTCGTATTGGTGGTGTGTTTGATGAAGAACTTCTTTTCGGGATCCATGGGCTCTTCGTCCATCCACACGACCATGGCCTCGAAGTTGCGCGATACGAACGGGAGGTTGTCGGGGTGCACGAGCATCTCGCCGCGCGACACGTCAATCTCGTCCTCAAGCGTCACTGTCACGCTCTGAGGGGGGAAAGCCTCCTCCTGCTCACCCTCATAGACGTGTATGCCCTTGACGGTCGACTGCTTGCCAGAGGGGAGCGCCATGACCCGGTCGCCCTTGCGTATGACGCCCGAGGCCACCTTGCCGGCAAAACCGCGGAAGTCGAGGTTGGGACGCATCACATACTGCACGGGGTAACGCAGGTCGGCATAATTGTGGTCGGAGTCGACACGCACCGTCTCAAGGAAGGTGAGCAGCGGCATGCCATCGTACCACGGCATGTTGTCGGAACCCTCAACCACGTTATCGCCCTTGAGTGCCGAGAGCGGTATGGGGGTGATGTCGGGTATGCCCAGAGGTGAGGCGAAGGCCATATAGTCGCCGACGATGCCGTCGAACACGGCCTTGTCGTAATCCACAAGATCCATCTTGTTGACAGCCAGCACCACATGCTTGATGCCCAGCAACGACACCAGATAGGTGTGGCGGCGCGTCTGGGTGATAACGCCGCTGCGGGCGTCGACAAGTATGATGGCAAGGCCGGCGGTGGAGCCGCCCGTTATCATGTTGCGGGTGTATTGCTCGTGACCGGGGGTGTCGGCAATGATGAACTTGCGTCGGTTGGTCGAGAAGTAACGATAGGCCACATCTATGGTGATGCCCTGCTCGCGCTCGGCTTTGAGGCCGTCGAGCAGCAGCGCATAGTCTATGTTGTCGCCGGCGTTACCCACACGCTTGCTGTCGCGCTCAAGGGCGTCGAGCTGGTCTTCATAGAGCTTTTTGCTGTCGAACAACAGACGCCCTATGAGGGTCGATTTACCGTCGTCGACCGAGCCGGCGGTGAGCAGGCGGAGAAGGTCTTTCTTCTGGTCGCGGTCGAGAAATTCCGTTATGTTGAGTTTTGATTCCATGGTCTTGTTTTTTTGTGTGTTGGTGTCCTCGGGCCTGTGAGGGCAATATGGCTCGCCTTAACCTGCCTTGCGGCCTGCATGACTCATTGCGTCAGGCGACATTACGGCCTTTTACAAGGCATTGTCGCCATGCCTTTCAGAGAGGCGTTTTAGAAATAGCCCTCGCGCTTTTTCTGCTCCATGCTCCCCTCCTGGTCGAAGTCGATGACGCGTGTGGTGCGCTCGCTCTTGGTGGTGGTCATCATCTCCTCGACGATCTTTTCTATGGTGTCGGCCTGAGACTCTATGGCGCCGGTGAGGGGGTAACAACCGAGGGTGCGGAAACGGACTGTGCGCATCTGTGCCCTGGCGCGCATATCGGCTGGCATGCGGTCGTCATCGACCATGATGAGGTTGCCGTCGACCTCGACCACAGGGCGCTCCTTGGCGAAATAGAGCGGCACTATGGGTATGTTCTCGATGCGTATATACTGCCATATGTCGAGCTCCGTCCAGTTGGAGAGGGGGAACACGCGTATCGACTCGCCCTTGTGTATCTTGCTGTTATAGATATCCCAAAGCTCGGGACGCTGGTTTTTGGGGTCCCACTGGTGGAAACGGTCACGGAACGAGTAAATGCGCTCTTTGGCGCGCGATTTCTCCTCGTCACGACGGGCACCGCCGAAAGCGGCATCGAACTTATATTTGTCGAGGGCCGCAAGAAGCGCCTGCGTCTTCATAAGGTCGGTATGCACCTTGCTGCCGTGGGTGAAGGGGCCGACACCGGCATTGAAAGCCTCCATGTTAGACTCGACTATGAGGTTCCAGCCATGCTCGCGCGCATACGTGTCGCGGAACTCTATCATCTGACGGAACTTCCACTTGGAGTCGATGTGCATCAACGGGAACGGCACCTTACCGGGGGCGAACGCCTTTTCGGCAAGGCGAACCATCACCGACGAGTCTTTGCCTATCGAGTAAAGCATGACGGGGTTTTCAAACTCGGCCGCCACTTCCCGTATGATATGGATAGACTCAGCCTCAAGCTCTTTGAGGTGGCTCAATTTGTAATCTGACATTATTTGGGTTTTTATTGTTTGCAAATGTTGGTTATCTGTCGTGCGGCGATGTGTCCGCCTATGGCTTTCATGATGATATCGACACCCTCGTCGAGGCTCACCTTGGAGGTGTCGATGGTAAGATTGGGGCGGGCGGGAACCTCGAAGTCGGAGTTGACGCCCGTAAACTCCTTGATAAGGCCGGCACGCGCCTTTTTGTATAGACCTTTGACATCGCGCGCCTCGCACACCTCAAGCGGGGTGTCGACATATATCTCGAAAAAGTCTTCCTCGCCGATGATGCCGCGGGCAAGCTCACGCATGCGGTCGGTGGGGCTTATGAAGGCGGCTATGGTTATGACGCCGGTGTCGACGAAGAGTTTGCCCACCTCGGCGATGCGGCGTATGTTTTCATGGCGGTCGTCGAGCGAGAAGCCCAGGTTGTTGTTGATGCCAGAGCGTATGTTGTCGCCGTCGAGCACACGGCACAGGCGTCCTTCGCCATGCAGCCTGCGCTCCAAGGCCAGGGCCAGAGTGCTCTTGCCCGACCCCGAGAGGCCGGTGAACCATATCATGACGGCGTGTTGCCCCAAAAGAGCCTCGCGGGCAGTGCGCGGCAGTGTTTCGACAGGATAGATGTTTTCTTGCTTCATCGGCTCAAGGGTTAAAATTTCCAGAAAAGAGGCACCAGCAGCACCGTTATTATAAAGGTCAATATGTTGAGCGGCAGCCCTATGCGCATATAGTCACGGAACTTATAGTTACCCAGGCTCTGCACTATAAGGTTGGTCTGATAGCCTATGGGGGTGGAGAAGCTCGACGAGGCCGCAATGCATATGACCACGAAGAAAGGCATGGGGCTGACACCCATCTGCTCGGAGATGGCCAGCGAGATGGGAAAGGTGAGGGCTGCCGCGGCGTTGTTGGTCACTATCTCGGTAAATATGTTGGTTATCAAAAACATGGCGGCAAGCACCGCATATGTGCCCCATGACGACGAGAGCTCTATCACCTTGGCGGCTATCATGTCGGCGAATCCCGAGTTTATCATGCCCTTGCTTATGGCGAAGGCCGAAGCCACCGCTATGAGTATGTCCCAGCTTACGAACTTGGTATATTTACGTGCCGGGAATAGCTTTGTCCACGCCATTATGACCATCACTATGGCGGCGAAGAAGAACATGTCGAGCGTACCGCTTTTAAGGGCCGGGAAGAAGTGGTCGAGCGGCAGGCCGGTGAATGCGCGCGATATGTCGTCGGCATAGTCGCCCAGTGTGGCGCCAGTTATCATGAATATGAGCAGGCAGAGGGCAAACCATCGCGTCTTCTTGCCGCTGCGGGGGGTGTAATCGCCGCGCTCGTTGACAGTATAGAATACGCGCGACTCACCCCATGTCGGCATGAAGCTGTCGTCGGCCAGAAGCACCAGGTTGTCGCCCTCTTTGAGCACCAACGACCCCAACATCTCGGAGATGCGCCCGCCGTTGCGGTGCACCGACATCACCTCGGCACCGTAATGGCGATAGAAGTCAAACTCGCCGAGGCTCTTGCCTATGCCGGGGAAACGCGGCCCCAGCACCGCCTCTATCTGCTTGGTGGCGCGACGCACAAAATCGGGGTCGGCATTGAGCATGCAGCTCAGCTCGACGCCCTCGTTGGCAAGCAAGTTGCTTAAAGCCTGCGACTTGCCGGCGAGCACAAGGGTGTCGCCCTCATGGAGGGTCTCTCCCTCGGGGTTATGTATTTCAAGTCCGTCGCGTATGATGGTGCGCACCTCGGTTTGCGGAAGCCTGTCGACGGAAAGGTCGGTGACGACACTTCCCGCAAGGCGGCTGCCGTGCGGTATCATCACGTTATAGAGGTATTCCTTGACGGGTTCTTCGCGCCTGCCACGCTTGCCTCGTTCGCCAGGCAGAAGCATATTGCCGAAGAGGATGATGTATATGATGCCCACCACCGTTACCACCAGGCCCACCTTGCCGAGCTCGAACATGGAGAAGCCGGCGAAACCGGCGTCGAGCATCATGCCGTGTATCACAAGGTTGGTCGATGTGCCTATGAGCGAACATATGCCGCCGAAGATGGTGGCGTATGAGAGTGGTATCAGAAACTTGGTCGAGGGCAGGTTGATGGACTCGCTCCACTTTTTTATTATAGGGCCGAATATGATGACCACCGCCGTGTTGTTGAGAAAGGCCGATATGGCCGCCACTGCCGGCAACAGACGCATCTGTATGCGCGCTATGGGCATCTTGGTCATGGGCAGCACCCTGCTTATTAGTGTGCTCAAAGCACCCGACTGACGCACACCCTCGCTGACGAGAAAGAGCACCGCCACCGTGATCATGCCCTTGTTGCTGAAGCCGGCAATGGCCTCCTTTGGTGTTATGATGCCCGCAAGCATGAGCAACACGACGGCCGAGAAGAGCACCAGCCCCGGACGCATGACATCTTTGGCCAACACCACTATCATGCCCGCAAGCACCAGCAATACTATCACGGAGTGTGTCGTCATAACTATTCAACAATAAACTGAGGATTGGTAAGCTCGGGTTTGTTATATCTCAGGGGCGTCTTGCGGTCTGTTTCAAAGACATTGCATCCGGCCATGAGGGCCACGGCGTGACCGGCGGCGGTGTCCCACTCCATGGTGGGGGCAAGGCGCGGATAGATGTCGGCGCTGCCTTCGGCCACAAGACATATCTTGATGGAGCTTCCGCGCGATACCGTTTCAAGGTCGGGGTGTCGCTCGCGCAGAGTGTCGAGAAAAAGGCGCGTGAGGTCGTTCATGTGAGAGACTGAAGCCACGCATGTGTAAGGGCGCGACCCTCCCGGCAACGGCAACCGCTCGCCACGGGTCGTAAGCTCGCCAATCGTGAGGCTCTCATGAGGCTCTATGCCGCTGACACGAAAGCTGCCGACCCCGCAAAGGGCGAAATAGAGCGTCTTGAACACGGGCAGATAGACCACGCCGAGCACAGGGACGCCATCTTCGACCAATGCTATGTTGACGGTGAAATCGTCGCGCCGGCCTATGAACTCTTTTGTGCCGTCGAGCGGGTCGACTATCCAGAGACGCCGCCAGGCAGCACGTTCTTCATATGGTGCCGCGGCCACCTCTTCGCTGAGGATGGGGACACCGGTGGGCTTAAGGAGCGCACCTATGGCCTCGTCGGCCTTGCGGTCGGCGATGGTGAGCGGAGAATTGTCGGCTTTACGCTCAATCTGAAAATCGGCATCAGGGTCGCAATATACGGACATGATGCGACCGCCGCCCCGCAATGCCGCGATGACGGCCGTCTCTGCCAGTTTATCCATAGTCATGAAGATAACGCTTCTTTTTGTTTATCCAGCAAAAATAAACTTTTTTTTTGAACCAACCACAAAACAACCTCTTTTTGACCATATATGTGTCGATAAGAACCACCGAGGATTATCGTCCGCATGGTATATTCAACCCCCTTACATGGTCGATCTCTCTTTCGCACGGCTTTGTCTTCCATGTGAGGTGTTGTTTCTTGCGATACCGCTATTGCATATGTCATTACAAGCCTGCCGATTACACCTGACGGCAACAGCAAGCCACATAATAAGATGACGGGCAAAGAGGAATTTATCATGGGCATGGCATGTTTTATTGTGCGATATTTTTTATTTGCATAAAAAAATCATACCTTTGGTCGGAAGTACACGCCTATGCAAGAGGCGATTATGGGCAAGGTACATTTTAGCGGCGGCGTCTGCATGTTGCCTTTATGGGATTACCGATATGTTGAAAAAGATATTTACAGCACCTGTATCATGGGTTTACGGCTTGGCGATATCCATACGCCACCTGCTGTTCGATATAGGTGTGCTCAAAAGCGTCGAGTTCGACATACCCGTGATATGCGTGGGCAACATCACCGTGGGGGGGACGGGCAAGACCCCGCATGCCGAGTACATCATACGCCACCTGGAGCCTCATTTCAACATTGCCGTGCTCTCGCGCGGGTACAAGCGTCGCACCAAGGGTTTTGTATTGTCGACGGAGCGTTCGACGGCTTCAGAGATAGGCGACGAGCCCAAGTTGTTGAAGATCAAGTTCCCGCACATACCGGTGGCCGTATGCGAGAAGCGCGTGACGGGAGTGGAGATGATACGGCGCGCCCATCCCGAGGTTGACATGATAATACTCGACGACGGCTTTCAGCACCGTTACATCAAACCGCGCGTCAACATAGTGCTGATGGATTATTCACGCCCCATATACCGCGACCGTCTGTTGCCGTCGGGACGGTTGCGCGACCTCAAATGCTCTATCGAGCGCGCCCACATGGTGATAGTGACCAAGTGTCCGCCGCAGACCAAGCCCATAGACATGCGCATAGTCTCCAAGCACCTCGACATAAGGCCTTTTCAGTCGCTTTTCTTCACAACCATGACGTCGGCAGAGCCGGTGCCTCTTTATGAGGGGATAGGCATGCCGCTGACCGACAGACACGATGCGGTGGTGATGACAGCCATTGCCAACCCCGCACACATGATAAGCCGGGCCAAAGAGCGTTTCAACGTCGTCGCCACGCTCATATATCCCGATCATTACGCATACAGAAACAAAGACATAGCCGCAATGGAGGCGGCCGTGGCAAAAGGCGGAGACAACACCGTCATACTCACGACAGAGAAGGACGCCGTAAAGTTATCCGCGCCCGAGAAGATACCCGGGCACATACGCAAACGCCTCTATTACATTCCAATATCCATCGAGTTCATGACCGATTTCAGACACAACAATCCCAAGTTGTTTTTTGAGGCACTGAACAAATATATCCACAAGATAACTTACTGAAAGTTCCTTTCCGATTGTCGGCAATTAGCGGATGAAGCCGCTTTTTACAGGTGATTTCGCGACCCGGCTGCCGGAGGGCTATGTGGCTTGACGTGAAGGAGCCACAGACCGAGACTGCCAACCCGAAACAGGCATCGGGCGGCGCCACCTTTGCCACCAAACTGCCGTCACAGTGCAGCGGTACTCGTGCGGAGTCACACGGTAAGTTCTATCAGTGGGGCATCAATGTGGCATGGAACACCACAGGGTCATCGGCCGCAGGTGCCACCCCGAGCGGGTCTTGGAGTTCGAGCTATCCATCTAACTGGAACACCCATCCCTGTCCCGATGGTTACCGTCTGCCGACCGATACAGAGTTCCGGAACCTGATAAACAGCAGTACCGTCAGTCGAGGCGGCGGGTGGAGCAGCTCCGATTATGGCTATATCAAGTTCACCTCAGGCTCTAATTCAGTTGAGTTTCCAGCTGTCGGTTACCGCGACGATAGTACGTCCGGTACGTTACGCGAGGCGGGTACGGACGGATACTATTGGTCTGCATTTGCACTCACTTATTACGGCGTGTCAGATTTGTGCTTCAATAGCAGCGGTTTGTACGTGGGTGGCGGCGATAAAGCTGACGGCCATAGCGTGCGTTGTGTCCGCTAAATATTAATACTTTGGTCCTTTGATTTCTTTGGGTGTCACGGACACCTTTTTGATAGTCTTCCGTGTGCTTTTGGCGTTATGGAGAGCGGGACGGAGTCTGCGGAGGGCAAGGAGAGAAAGTCATGTGCTTCACAGCTTTACTTAATTCACTGACCTATAATTGCTGTGCGGTGTTGCGGCCCTCCGTTGGCGGAGGCTCCGGGCCGCTCGGGCCTTGTTCCTCGGCCCGTTTGCAAGGAATTTGTGTGCGGTGTTCGTTTCCCTCAGACCGCGCCTGCCGGGAATGGTGGGCCGAGCCTGCGGGGGCAATGCGGATAGGTGATGCGCGTAACAACCGTGCTTAAGTCACTGAACTGTAACAGTCAGGCGGGGTTACATGCCTCCGCGGGGGAGGCGCCGGCCCGTTACGCCTCGTTCCTCGCCCCCTGCCGCCACAAAGCCATAAAAATCCTGCCCGCCCCACTTCCAACCGCACAACCTGTTGTGCAACCGACCACGCTGCCAACTTTTCGCCCCGGCAGGTCATCAGAAAGGTGTTCGTAACACCCAAAGAACCAAAGAATTAATCATTGGCGGACACAACGCACGCTCCGACCGTGCTGCTTGTCATAGTGACTCGCTTTCAAATTTCCGCTATCGAAGTGGACCCCGTGTGTGCTGATAGAACTGGCTGCAACAGATGACCAATAGACGCCGCGTGTGCCCGCATATGTCAACGCACCTGACGAATAGTTGCGCCAACCGACAGCTGTAAACTCCAACTTCTTGGAACTATCTGTTTTTAGTGTCAAGGTGATATAACCATAGTCTGATGATGTCCATCCCCCGCGCCATCTTTTACCGCCCAGCCCTTATTGTTTGCTGCACTGCCTCATTTTTGTCTGCCGTATTGCCCCACACCCTTCCCGCGAGAGCCATGGCCCATGTTTTGATATACTTTAGGAATCAGCCCCAAAGGCCAAAAACGTCTGAGTCATAAATGTGTAAGACGCATGTCGAAACACATTTATGACTCAGACGTACTTATTCCTTAGTTGTTTCTCAATATTCTCAAAACGGGGTCCGTGACCCCTCCCCCGGAAGGGCCGCCGGAGGCAGTTTCAGCAATACAAAAACGGCAGTTCCGGCAAAAACGGCAGTCCCCGCAAACCAACACGGCGTTACCTTATCGCCCTGTACACCTGATCAGAGCCGACGAACGGGGTTATGGTGAAGTTGAATTTCACCTGTCGGGGCTTGACCAGATATTGATCCAACACGCCCGGCCCGCACGTTGCAGTGCCGACGCCGCCTTGGGCGTGATCTATGTGGAGGGTGTTGTTGCTTGAACGCTCGAGCTCGTTGAGGTGCTCGGCCTTGTCTATCACGCTGTCGCTGTAAGGCAGGTAAGAGAACTGCCCTGTTGGCTCGAAGTTGACCAATAAGCCGTTGGCTTTGTCGTCAAATACCGAGAACCAGCGCACGTCGGTGCGGTTGCCTGTGGCCTGGGGTTTGACATAGGGGTGGAACATCTTGTCTGCGGTCGTCTGGTTGACGGCTATTCGTCCGCCTGCGGTTCTGTCGGCATAGCTCTCCACGTCGCGACCGAGCCAGCGCACGTTGTCAAACACCTTGCTCATGTCAAAGGTGTAACCTATGCGGGCGAGCGTCACCATGGTGGTGTCGGTGGGTGTAAGGTCTGTCGACACCTCGAGGCGGCCGTTGTTGTAAGCCCTGTAATGTATGGTGGCGTCGAAGAGGTGGTTGTCATGACGACCGAACACCTGCACTTTCACCGTGTGGTCGACAAAACCCTTGCCCGCACGTGTCGAGCCGTACGACTGACGCTGATATACCGAGTCGAGACCCGATGCGGTCCATACGCGCTTGCCCCACCAGTCGCGCTTGTCGTTGTCGGTGCCGGGACGATAGAACGATAGCACCATGGGCGAGCCTATCATCTCGTTGCCCTCAAAACGCAACGATTCGAGCGCACCTGTCTCTTTCGAGAATCGGAACGACACCATGTCGTTGGCAAAAGAGGCGTTCTTCTTGTCTATCTTGAGCTTGCCGCTCTTTGCCGGTGCGACTGCGGGGGCAGAGCCACCCTCTATCACAAACTGGTTGAAGGCGACGATGTGGTCTGAGCCGATGAACGGACTCTCTTTGACGGGACGCCACTCGAGGTTGACGAACATCTCGCCGTTGTGTGCCGGCGGCTCGGGAAGACGCACCGTGACATGCTCCTGAGGTGCGGCCTCCACCTTGAGGGTGCCTTTGTCGAGACGCTTCCCGTTGGCGTCTGTGTATTCGTAAGTGAGCTTATAGTCAGACAGCGGGGTGAAATAGAAGCGGTTGTGCACGTCAAACACGAGCTTGCCATCCTCGTCGGCCTGCCGTACGGCGTTTATGTCCTGATATATGGCTTTCACTTCGGCCATGTGGGGGTGAAGCTCGCGCTCCGACGATATAAGGCCGTTCACGCAGAAGTTGTTGTCCGAGGGCATGTCGGTGCCGTAATCGCCGCCATATGTGTAATATGTGCGGCCGGCGGCATCCTGCTCGCGGAATGTCTGGTCGACGAAGTCCCATATAAGGGCGCCTTGAGCCTGACGGTTGACATATATTATGTCCCAATAGTCTTTCAACCCGCCAACGCTGTTGCCCATGGCGTGGGCATACTCGCACATGATGATGGGTCGGTTGGGCTGTGAGGCCAGGTATTTCTCGACGTTCGAGTGATGCGGATACATGGGGCAATATATGTCGGTGTGGTCTTCGAGCTCGGCGCGCTCATATTGCACCAGGCGGTTGTTCTCACGCCCTTTCACCCACTTATAGCACTCCTGGAAGTTGATGCCGTCGCCGGCTTCGTTGCCGAGCGACCAAACGATGATGGAGGGGTGGTTCTTGGCGCGCTCGTACATGCGTTCGCAGCGGTTGAGATGGGCCGCCATCCAGGTGGTGTCCTTGGCCAGCGACTCCTTGCCGTAACCCATGCCGTGCGACTCTATGTTGGCCTCGTCTATTACGTAAAGGCCATACTTGTCGCAGAGCTCATACCAACGGCGTGGCTGCGGATAGTGGCAGTTGCGCACCGCGTTGATGTTGTTCTGCTTCATTATCTCTATATCTTTGAGCATCAGCTCTTCCGATACATAGTGGCCCGTCAGCGGCGAGTGCTCGTGGCGGTTGACGCCCTTTATCTTTATGGCTTGGCCGTTCACCAGCATGACGCCGTCTTTAAGTTCGACGCTCCTGAAGCCCACGTGCGATGCCGTCAATTCGGCCACCTCGTTGTTGTCTTCGTCAATGAGCGTGATGCAGAGGCTGTAAAGGTTGGGGCTCTCGGCCGACCATGCACGAACCTTTTCCATGCGTACGGGCTCGAAGGCTATGTCGTGAACGCCGCCGCCCATGGGCACGGGTTTGATGTCGCCGGCCACGCTGCCGTCGGCGTCAGAGAGGTCGTAACGTACGCTCATTCGCCTTTGGGTCGGTTTACGTCCCTTTTTGACGGCTTTGTTGTATATGGCGCCGTCTATCTGCACGTTGAGCGAGAAGAGGCCGTCGGTGTATGTGTCGCGGTCGAGGTCGGCCTCCACCTCATAGTCGGCAATGTATTGCTTGGGTGTCGAGTATATGTAAATGTCACGCTCTATGCCGCTTATGCGCCAGAAGTCCTGACATTCGAGGTAAGAGCCGCTGCTCCAGCGATATACCTCTAAGGCCACCACGTTGTCGCCGCCGAAGTTGACGTGCTCTGTGATGTCCCACTCGGCAGAGGTCTTGGAGTCTTGGTTGTAACCGAGCAACTTGCCGTTCACCCATATGTAATAGAACGCCTTGACGCCTTCAAGACATATCACCACGCGGCGCCCCTGCCAGTCGGCCGGCACCGAAAAGTTACGGCGATACGATCCCACCTCGTTCTCTTCGACGGGTACGCGCGGCGGTGTGGGCTTGCCCCACTCATAAGTCACGTTCACATATATGGGTATGCCGAAGCCCTGAAGCTCCCAGTTGCCGGGCACGTTGATGTCGTCCCATGCGTCGACGCTCACCTCGGGCAGGTAAAACTCACGCGGACGGTAATTGACGTTCTTCATGTGGCTGAATTTCCACACCCCGTTGAGCGAACGCACCCACGGAGAGGCGAAGATGTCGCCTTTGAGCGCCGAGGCCTCGTCGGCATAGGGTATCACGTAAGAGTGGGGGGGCAACGTGCCCATGGTGGTGGTGCGCGCATCCTGCCATACCGGCTCTTCGGTGGGCTCGACGGCATGAACACCGCCCCAGCAGAGGCATAGCGCACATGTGAGTGTAAGAATTTTACGCATAGTGAATATCAGTTAGTCTTTAAAAGTAATCATTTTGTTACGGCCTCCGCCGCTTGAAAAACCTATCGCGGGCACGAAAACCCAAGCGCGATGTATTTAATGCATAACAGTGTTGTAATCAGTGGCTTGATGATGATGTGCCGCATCTGTTCTTCCGCCTTTTGCAAAGATAGTTTCTTTTTGTAAAAGAATGAAATGTAAAATACGACGTTTTTGCTGCACTGCATACGCCTGTGTGGGTTAATCTCTGTCTATCCTTACGAATGTGCCGTCTGCCGAGTAAAGCAACTCAAGCCCGTTGCCTGTCGATATCTCGTAACCGCCGGGCATGCGTTCCGCCTTATGAATGCCGACACCGGGGTAACGTACGGCAACGTCGGCGACGATGTTCTGAGGCACTATGCCTTCGGGCACTGTCGAAAAATGGCAGTCCACGCTTTCCCAGTTGCCGTCGCTGTCAAACTCTATCTCGATGCCGCCCCCGAGTCTCACTTCAAATTCTTTGTCTCCGTCATTGCGTTCGCGTTCGGCATATATGTCGCTTTCGCTCGGGAAAAATGTCTCGATGAAATTTTGGGCCTTGGCCGGTAACTTGTGATACGGAATCTCTCTGTCATCCTTGCATCCGACTGCCAAAAGCAGATATGCGATGCCTGCCAACATTGTTAAACGAGTTTTGTTTTTCATGCTTTTAAATTTTAAGGAGTTGTGTTGTTCAGATGTATGTGTGTCCAAGGTGCCGCCGCCGGTCAGCGCTTATGGTATTTGGTGGTCGCCCCGCCCCTTTTGAGCCACAGCTCGTTGTCTGAGAGTCTCTCTATCACAAGGGTGTCCGTGAAAGGTATGGTCGTGCCGTTGCCTATGCTTTTGCCCGAGAGAATGAGCCTGTCGCCCTGCTTCTGCCAACTCTCGAATTGCAGTGTGGCCATGTTTATGGACGATGCCTTGCCGCCCGCCTCAAGGTTTATGCCCTGCACCTGATCCTCCATGCCGGGTACCGGCTCGACCCAGCCGCCCTCGATGCCGCTGCCGTCGCATGCCGTGAGTGCAATGGCCGATATAAGCCCGCACATGCTTTTAAAGATGATTTTCGTTGTCATGATACTGTGTGGTAAATGTCGGATGGCTTGTCCGTCTTGGGCAAAGATAGGAAAAATAGCTGTTGCGGCATCACATGTCCATAAAGATTTGAACGGAAAAGAAAATTGACTATATTTGCGGTCGCTTTATGTGCATTTTAATCTGATAAATATGAATATAGTAAAAGAAGATCTCGGAGGCCAAAGATTGCTTGTCAAGGTGAGCGTTGCAGAGGCCGACTATAAAGAGGCGGTCGACAAGGCCCTCAAGGCATACAGAAAAAAGGCCAACATACCCGGTTTCCGTCCCGGAATGGCTCCTGCCGGTGTCATCAACAAGATGTATCGCCGCAGCACCGTTGCCGACGAGTCTTACCGCAAGGCATCGTCAGAGCTTATCAAATATCTTGAAGACAATAAGATAGAGATAGTGGGCGAGCCCATGCCGGCAGAAAACCACCCCGAGCTTCATTTTGACACCGCTGTCGATTTCGAGTTCTGGTTCGAGGTGGGCGTAAAACCCGAGGTGGCCGTCGACCTTGCCAAGGTAAAGGTTACCAAATACGATGTCGAGATAGATAACGACATGCGCGCCTCTTACAAAGAGAACTATCTGCGCCGCTTCGGCAAGCTCGTCGATGTCGACACGGCCGAGAAGGACGATGCCGTCAGCGCCACCCTCACCGGCGGCGACATAACTGTCGACGATGCTTACATCGGCCTTACCGCCATGGATGAAGACAAACGCAAGCCCTTCTTAGGCAAGAAGGTGGGCGACAAGATAAAGGTCAACATCGAGGAGCTTTACCCCCAGAAGTCGCAACGTGCGGCCATACTCTCGGTCAAGGAGGCCGAGTTGGAGGGCATCGCTCCCGAGTTCGAGGCCACCATATCGCGCATACGTCGTTTTGCCGCTCCCGAGCTTAACGAAGAGTTCTTCAAAGAGGCCTTCCCCGACGGCAAAATCACCGACGAGGCCGGTCTTGACGCCTTTGTCGAAGAGCAGATAAAAGGCGAGCTCACCCGCGAGAGCGACCACAAGCTGGCTGTCGACACGCGCGAGGCTGTCGTGAAGGCTGCCGCCCTCACCCTGCCCGACGAGTTCCTCAAAAGATGGCTCGTGGCGATAAACGAGGGTAAGTTCACCATGGAAGACATCGAACGCGAGTTCGATACCTTCAAAGAGATGATGACCTGGGATATCCTCCAGCGCCATTACCTCAAAGAGGCGGGCCTCACCGTCGATAACGACGACATCAAGGCCGAGGCGCGCAACCTCGCAGCCATGCAGTTCGCCTATTACGGCATGCCCAACCCCGAAGAGTCGATGCTCGACAATTACGTGGGTCACATCATGGGCAACAAAGAGGAGGTGCGCAAGCTCTATGAACGCGTCACCGAGTCTAAGGTTGTCGCATACCTCGACACCAAGGTGAAGATCACCGCCAAGAAGATCTCGACCAAAGACTTCATGGCGTTGCTCCAGGCGTAAGGCGATGTGTTTCGCCGCTCGTTCGCTTCTGGCGGCATGGCGGTCGGGAACACTTGAGATAGAAAGCGGAGACATCGTTTCGAATGTCTCCGCTTTTTGTTTCGACCCGGGGGAGAGGGTCCCGACTGGGCAGTGCCCTTTCCGGTGGTGTTAACATAAAACGACACGCCCCGCATAGACGCCCGGGAGGTCGTCGGCGAGTGCGGGAAGAACTGCTTCGGATCGTCCGGCGCATATATGGCAGACTGCCGTCTTGTTGTGAATGTTTGATTTGATAGGGGGATAGAGATGATTTTGTATTAAAAGCGTGTGTTTTATGAAAAAAAAGTATCTTTACGACCGTAAACATTAAAGATATTAACAATGAATTCTTCCGTACCTTTGGCTTCCGACCGTCTCAGCGTGGTCGATGCCCTCAGGGGGTTCGCCCTGCTGGCCATCGTTCTTCTGCACAACTTGGAGCACTATAACATCTATTTCGCTCCCGAAGGCCTTCCCGAGTGGCTTCAGCGGCTCGACGGCACAATGTGGCGCACCACCTTTTTTCTGCTCGCGGGCAAGGCTTACGCCACCTTCTCGTTGCTTTTCGGCTTCAGCTTCTATGTGCAGATGCGCAACGCCCGTGGTCGGGGTGTCGATTTCCGTGCGCGGTTTGCGTGGCGCATGCTTCTGCTGGCGGGCTTTTCGCAGCTTCACGCCCTCTTCTATAACGGCGACATATTGTTGCTCTATGCGGTCATGGGTCTGGTGCTGATACCGGCGTCTGGATGGAAAAACCGCACCGTCTTCATTGTGGCCACCGTGCTGATGTTGCAGCCGTTGGAGTGGGGCAAGGTCATATATGCCATGCTCAACCCCGATTACCGCGACCCGGTCACCGCCTTCGGCCGCTATGCCGGGCAGGCCTATATGGTGGGCACTCAGGGCAACTTCGTTCAAACCCTGCGCGATAATATATGGAACGGGCAGCTCTTCAACAGCCTGTGGCAGATAGGTGCCGGACGGCTGTTTCAAACCCCCGCCCTCTTCCTTTACGGCATGCTGCTCGGTCGCCTCGACCTTTTCAAACGCTCTGAACATGCCGTAAAGGTGTGGCGCAAATTGCTCGTTGCCGGCGTTGTGATGTTCATACCACTCTATCTGTTGCAGACTTACGTGCCCGCCCATATCGCAAACCCCGTCGTTGCAGCCCATTACGGAGTGGCCGTGCCTATGCTCGCCAACTTCGCCTTCATGACGGTGCTGGTATCTTTCTTTGTGCTGTGCTGGTTTCACAAGGGCGACGGTTATAAGTTCCAGCGTGCCGTGATACCTTACGGACGCATGAGCCTGACCAATTATATCACCCAGTCTGTCATCGGCGTCTGCCTCTATTACAATTTCGGGCTGGGGCTGTATCGGTCGACGGGTGCCACGCAGACGCTGCTCATAGGTCTGGGCATCTTCGCCGTGCAGCTCGTTTTCAGCCGTCTGTGGCTCGCCCGTCATAGGCAGGGGCCGCTTGAATATCTCTGGAAACGGGGTACATGGATAGGTTCCAAGACCGCCTCGCGTCAGGGTTGATCCACGGCGGCGGGCGAATCGGATTTTTTTATTAAGTTTGTAAACAAAAAAGGCATGAAAAAAGAGTATATCCCATTTGTCAGCGACCTTATAGAGCTGGCTGTCAGGGAAGATATCGGTGACGGCGACCACACCTCGCTATCGACCATTCCGGCAGGAGAGAGGGGACGCATGAAGCTGCTTGTAAAGCAAGAGGGTGTGCTTGCCGGTGTCGAGGTTGCGCGCATGGTGTTCGAACGTCTTGTCGGCGACCTTGCATTCGATGGGTTGCTGGGCGATGGCGACAGGGTCAAACCCGGCGATGTGGCCTTTTACGTCAGCGGCAACATGATTTCGCTTTTGCAGTCTGAGCGCATCGTGCTCAATATAATGCAGCGCATGAGCGGCGTGGCCACCTGCACCGCCATATATGCCGATCGCATCAAGGGCTTCAAGGCTAAGGTGATAGATACGCGCAAGACCACTCCCGGCATGCGTGTGCTCGACAAGATGGCCGTTGCCATAGGCGGAGGAGGCAACCACCGCATAGGTCTGTTCGATATGATGCTCATCAAAGACAACCACATAGACTTTGCCGGAGGCGTGGCCGAGGCTCTCACACGTGCCAAGGATTACCTTGCCCGCACCGGCCGCCACCTGCCCATAGAGATAGAGACACGGTCGCTCTCAGACATAGAGACGGCCTTGGCCACCGGAGGTGCCGACCGCATAATGCTCGACAACTTCGACGTGGCGACCACCGCCGAGGCTGTAAGGCTCATAGACGGACGTGCCGAGGTTGAGTCGTCGGGAGGCATAACGCTCGATACCATAGCCGATTACGCAGCCACAGGCGTCGACTTCATATCTGTGGGAGCGCTTACCCATCAGATAAAAAGCCTCGACATGAGTCTTAAGTTCGTCGAGATGGCATAATTGTGTCATTTGCAACGTTTTAAGTGATTAGTGGCAAGTCGACGCACCGTAAAGCCTTGTAATTGATTGTTGAAAAAGCCATATTTTTCAAATGGGTGGAATATGATGCGGTCAGATGGTGTAATGTATTGATATCTAGTAGTATATTGCACTTCATTTAAAGTGTGGGATTAGGTGAAGTGTCGTAAATTGATTGGTATCAGTGTGTTATGTGTGCTGAAATTAATGTGTCTTAAGTCTGATTGCGCTGATAATGAGTATGTTGTGCGGTTTATGTGAAGTGCGGCTTTAAGTAAGTGTATCTAAAGTGTTGTTTTTGTTGGCGTTGGCTGTGGAAAATATGTGCAAAAACGTTGTACTTTTCGATACGATTACTTTTGAAATGAATTTTTTTGATTTCCACCCAAAGAAGATTTGAAATAAAATTACGATATCATGAAAAAAATTGCCATTACGATTATCGCTTCGCTGGCAGCGCTTTGTGCCGACGCCCAGCGCAGTAACCTGCTCTCCGGCGTCACGTCGATGGGCGACGGCAACCATTATGCCGTGGTCGAGGGACGTACGGTCAAGCTCTATGATTACGCCACCTCGTCTATGCGTGAGGTTGTCTTCGATGCCTCCGAGCATACGCCCGAGATAGACTTCAAGCGTTATTTCTTCAGCCCCGACGAGAGCAAGATCATGTTCGTAACCGACATAAAGCCCATCTATCGTCACTCATACACTGCCGACCATTATGTCTTCAACCGTGCCGACGGCTCGCTGAGGCCCCTCTCGAATGGCGGACCCCAGCAGGTGGCCACCTTCTCGCCCGACGGCACCAAGGCGGCTTTCGTGCGCGACAACAACCTCTTCTGGGTCGACCTTGCCGCCGACGGGTTTGTCGAGCATCAGATAACCGACGACGGACGCTTCAATTACATACTCAACGGCATACCCGACTGGGTGTATGAAGAGGAATACTCTTTCGCCCGCGCATACGAGTGGTCGCCCGCCTCAGACTATATTGCCTATTATCGCACCGATGAAGAGCGCGTTAAGGAGTATAACATGAATATGTTCCGCGGCGATCTTTATCCCACCGTCTATAAGTTCAAATACCCCAAGGCCGGCGAGCGCAACTCTGTGGTAACCATACACACCTATGAGCTTGCTTCTGGCAAGAGCGTCGAGATGGAGACAGGCGATGCCGACGACCGTTACATCCCACGCATAATGTGGGCGGGCAGTCAACTTGCCGTGGCCAACCTCAATCGTCTGCAAAACAAGCTCGACCTCTTCCTGTGCGATCCGGC
This sequence comes from uncultured Rikenellaceae bacterium, assembly GCA_947054185.1. Taxonomy (GTDB): domain Bacteria; phylum Bacteroidota; class Bacteroidia; order Bacteroidales; family Rikenellaceae; genus CASDZP01. The sequence continues at coordinate 21,507 of CAMRVW010000003.1, forward strand.
AACGGGCTGCAGCCGCATCATATACCACGAAGAGGACGACCGTTACGTCGACCGTGTGGGCGACAAAACCTTCACCTTCCTGGGCGATGGCGACCGCTTCCTTGTTCAGAACGAGACGAGCGGTTACAAGCATATCTATCTCTATTCCACCGATAAAGGCCTGATATGCCCTGTCACCTCGGGCGATTATGAGGTGACCGACCTTTTGGGTGTCGACCCCAAAAAAGGCGTTGTCTATTACATGTCCACCGAGGCCTCGCCGCTCAAACGCGACCTTTACACCGTAAGGCTCAACGGCAAGGGCAAGAAGCGCCTCACCGGCGGCGACGGCACATACAGAGTGGTTCCGTCAAAGGGCTTCAACTATTTCATAACCTATTTCAGTTCGGCCACCACACCCACCGAGGTCACTCTCTGCAAGGGCGACGGCAAACCCGTGCGCAGCCTCTTCCGCAACGAGACCCTCAAGGCGCTGGCCGATGACGGCACCATACCCCTCAAGAAGTTCTTCACCTTTGACAATGAGGCAGGGCAGACCCTCAACGGTTATATGCTTTACCCCGCCGACTTCGACTCGACCAAGGTGTACCCCCTGTTCATGACCCAATACAGCGGCCCGGGCTCTCAGCAGGTGGCCGACAACTGGTCGGGAGGCTGGGAGAGTGAGCTGCTCGCCCACGGTTATGTCGTTGCGTGTGTTGACGGACGCGGTACCGGTTTCCGTGGCGAGGAGTTCCGCAAGTGCACCTATGGCGACCTTGGCCGATATGAGGTTGAAGACCAGATAGCTGCGGCCCGTTACTTGGGTTCGCTGCCCTATATCGACTCCACGCGCATAGGCATATACGGCTGGAGCTTCGGCGGTTTCATGGCACTCAACTGCATACTCAAAGGCAACGACGTCTTCAAGATGGCCATAGCAGTGGCGCCCGTAACCAACTGGCGTTATTACGACACCATATACACCGAGCTTTACAACGGTCTGCCGGGCGACAACCCCTCGGGCTATGACGACAATTCGCCCATTAACTTTGCCGACCGTCTCAAAGGCAAGCTGCTGCTGGCTCACGGCACAGGCGACGACAACGTGCACATACAGAACAGTTTTCAGATGATAGAGGCTTTGGCTGCCGCGGGTAAGCCCTTCGATATGGCCATATATCCCGACCAGAATCACGGCATGGGTCACGACAGGGATCACCTGATGGACAAGTGTGTCAAGTATGTGATTGACAATCTCTAATCCCATCATGCAACACAGCCGCCCTCCGAAAGTGCTGATACAGGCTTTCGGAGGGCGGCCTTTGTTCACCAGTCACCTGCCTGCCGCACTCACCACGGCGGCATCGGTTGCGTCATTCGAATCTCATCATGTCGGTCGGATGAAATAGTCGTTCGGCCATATATCCGACTCCACGGTTCCTTGATGAATGGGGTACGTCGCTGTTGCGGTGGCGCCCCCCGGGGGGCGTAAAAATATTCGGGTTTTGTTTCAGGGAAAGAGGTTGATTGTTAGGTGGTTGGATGGAGGAGTGAGGCTGTTTTGTATGGAGCGGCAGACTGATATTTGAAGTACCCATGCCCGGGAACGATTTCGGAGAAAAGAGTCTCAACCGGAAGATGTTCTCATTGACATTCGGTTTTAAGCTTGTATGGGTTGATTATCTCGATGTGGCAATTTTTAGTCTCAAATCTGTATTTTGCTGCCTGAAGATAGGGCAATATTTCATATTTTATCGTAACTTTGTCAAGCACGGCATACAAGGGTTCTTCTTTATGAATGTTTTTAAGCAGTGTGCTGTAACTTAATATTTTAAGTGTTTGTTTAAGGGCTCGGAATAAGGTTGAATCACATCAAAGTGCATAGTCATCATTAATCATTTCACAATGAAAAGAATAATCACAGCCATTATGGGCGCCGTACTCCCATTCGCAGTCGCCGCTCAGGAGACAGACGTCAACGTCATAACCGTCCGCCTTGATTCGCTTTACAATACTGTGCTCGCTGCTCCCGGAGCCGAGGTGTGCAAGGTCAGATATACCGGGTCCGACGGCACCAAAGCCCCCGGAGGGTTCTTGTGGCATCGCGGTCTGGGCAAGGGCTGGACGCAGGGCCTGCGCATCTCGCTCCCCGATGTGTCTCCGGCCAAGGCTGCCGAATTCGACACCTTCTTCCGAGAGATAGGCCGTGACAACTTCGTGATACGTTACAATGACCACTGTTCGGCCACTCTCGTCGAGCCGCTGAACACAATATATATCTATGACTATGACGGGGCCGGCTCGCGTCTGAGTTTCATGAAGGCCTCCACCACGGGTGAAATATGTGTGCCTAAGGTATGGACATGTTGCGACTCACTCGATGCCACCCTGCACGACCCGCTCGCATTCGCTTCCCGACGCGAGCTGGCACTGCTGGGCCTTTCGAGGCTGTGGTCGGGTGTGAGCCGTAATTTCGCGTTCATGGAGCGCGTGAACCTTGACTGGGACAGCCTCTATGTGGCAAACATGGGGCCTGTGGCCGACGCCGCCGATAGCGGAGATGACGAGCGTGTGGGCGAACTTATGCAGCTCATGGCGGCCAAGCTCGGCGACGGCCATACATTCGTCTATGGTTACGACCGACACAAATGTCACACCCCGTTGTCGACCGTAATTCTCGACGGACGGGTATATGTCGACGAAGTTATGTCACAGGCGCTTGAAGAGCAGGGAATAAGGCGCGGCATGGAGCTTGTAAGCGTCAACGGCATACCTGTATTGGAATACGGACATACGCGCGTCATGCCATATATATCCTCCTCGACTCCCCAGTGGAGCGAACACACCACCTTCAACGGCTATAATCTTCTTGCCGCGAAGAAAGGGGAGACTCTGCGTATGACGTTCGGAAACGGCAAGAGAGACCTTTATATAGAGTACACCCCCGACGGTAACTTCCGGCCTAATTCACCGCGTGCCGTTGAATTCTCACTTCTGAAGGACAGAGTGGGATTTCTGCGCATAAACAACTTCATGGATGCTGATTTCCGCGAACAGTTTGACAATATCTATCCCGACATACTCAAGACACGTGCACTTATAGTCGACCTTCGGGGAAACAAGGGCGGCAATTCAGGCAACGGCGACCATATCTTGCGTCATCTTGCCTCCGACACAATAAAGACCGGGCAATGGACCTCGCCGGCCTATATTCCCGCCTTTGCGTCGTGGGGCATGGATCAGCCCGTGCACCATCAAGAGGGAGACACCTTGCTGCCGTATGCCGACCGCCCTCTCTATGACCATCCCGCAGTACTCCTTGTCGATGGGGGGACCTTTTCTGCCGCCGAAGATTTCACGGCCGCATTCCGTGGCATGGGACGCGGTAAGGTTATAGGAACTTACACGGCCGGTTCCACCGGCAACGGGGTGCGCATTGTTCTTATACCAGGGGTGGCATACGCCAATATCTGTTCAAAGCATGACGTGGCGCCCGACGGCACCGAGTTTGTCGGCATAGGAATAAAGCCCGATATCGAAATCAGGGAGAATTACGACAGCTTTTTCGGCACTGCCGGTTCTCCAGTGGTCGAGTCCGCCCTGCGCCTGCTCGGAAAGGGTGAAATGAAACGGCACACAAAATCATTGAAATCGACGATGAAGTGAACTTTTTTTTGTATGGAATTGATGGATTTCAAGAGAGTTACTGCTTTTGAAGTAAAGACTAATTCCAGGGAAAATCAGCGTTTTGCTGTTGAAAGATAGGGCTATATTTCATATTTTATTGTAACTTTGTCAGGTACAGTGCACATAGGTTTCTCCTTTAATATAGGGCATAATCTTGAACGTACGCTGTTTGTTGGCATTTTAATCGCTTATTTAAATAACTCAAGATAAGGTTAAATTACTTCATTTTATAACCACAATGAAAAAACTATTGTTTCTGACGCTGTTTTTTTCGGCAGTTGCATTTTCGGCAAACGCTCAATCGGGCTTCGGGTGGGGTCCCAGAATAGGTTTCAACGCATCTAAGATAACGCGTTCGAGGGCCAATTCCAAGTTAGGTCTCAACGGCGGTCTGTTTGCCGGTTATAACTTCACGCGTTCGTTCGGCATAGAGGTGGCGGCGATCTATTCTCAGCAGGGGGCCGAACGCGAGGGCTTGAACCTGAAAGCCAACTATATGAACTTTCCCGTGGTTGTCAAAATACCCATATTCCTGGGCTTGCATGCCTTCGGCGGGCCTCAGTTTTCTGCACGTCTGACCGGCAAGGCCAACGTCACCGGCACCAAGGTCAAAATCAAGAATATGTTCAAGACATGGGATACCGGCGTGATGGTGGGTCTCGGTTATCAGTTCAAGTTCGGCCTTAACATAGGCACCAATTACACGTTCGGTCTGACCAACATAGTAAATAAAGATTACAGTTACAAAGACCTTGTCGGCATTGTCAAGCCCGAGACCCTCAATGAGCTCTTGGATGGATTCAAGGGTAAGAACGGCACCTGGCAGATGACGGTGGGGTGGAGATTTTAACCTCACATAAACAGGTATGATCGATTTTTTACTCAGTGAATATCAGTTCTATTCCAAAGAGGAGGAACAGAGACTCAGGGCCGGCCTTAACGACATCAATGTGGTGCGTGAGCATATCGACCTTCTCGAAAGACGTCACAGACGCTTCAAGAAGAGCTATGCCGTCAGCACGGCCATCATAAAGATTGTGCCCATAGCGGTGCTGGCCGTGTGCCTGGCGATTCCCACATACTCGAAGCCCGCCCTTATTGCAGGCTTTGTCGTGGTGGTGGTGTCCGAGAGTCTGAAAAGCATATTCTGTCCGTTGCGCTATTTCGATTCCATAGCTCGCAATATTTTGATACTTAAGAGTATAGAGAAATCTGGCGACATGTTTGCCAAACCTTGTACTAACAAATAAACTTATTGATATGAACATTCCCACACTGTTTTGGATGGTGCCGTCCGCGTCTTTGTTGGCGTTGTGTTTCGCACGTTACTTTTTCACTAAAATGATGAAGGTGAGCGAGGGAACCCCACGTATGGCCGAGATTGCAGGCCATGTGCGCGTGGGCGCCATGAGTTATCTTCGTCAGCAATACAAGGTTGTCGGCTGGTTCTTCCTGGCGCTTTGCATCCTGTTCATCTGTCTGGCTTTCTTTAACCTGCAAAACAGTTGGGTGCCCGCGGCGTTCCTTACTGGCGGATTCTTCTCGGGTCTTGCCGGTTACATAGGCATGCGCACGGCCACTTACGCCTCTGCGCGCACGGCCAATGCGGCATCTGAGTCTTTGAATGCGGGCCTGAGGGTGGCTTTCCGAAGCGGAGCCGTCATGGGTCTGGTGGTTGTCGGTCTGGGTCTGCTCGACATATCCATCTGGTTCATTGCGCTTAACTATTTCATAGACGGCATCAGCGAGACCGAGAAGATGGTGACTATCACCACCACTATGCTCACATTCGGCATGGGCGCCTCGACGCAGGCTCTCTTCGCACGTGTGGGCGGCGGCATATACACCAAAGCTGCCGACGTGGGCGCCGACCTTGTGGGTAAGGTTGAGGCCGGCATACCCGAAGACGACCCCCGTAACCCCGCAACCATCGCCGACAACGTGGGCGACAACGTGGGTGACGTGGCCGGCATGGGCGCCGACCTTTACGAGAGCTATTGCGGTTCGATACTGGCCACTGCGGCATTGGGCGCATCGGCATTCATACTCAACCCCGACATGCAGATGAAAGCCATATTGGCTCCCATGATAATAGCCTCTATAGGCATAGCCCTCTCCATCATAGGCATATTCCTGGTGCGCACCAAAGAGGGTGCCACAATGCGCATGTTGCTCGGGTCGCTCGGCGTGGGCGTCAACTCGAGCTCGGTGCTTATTGCCGTCGCCACTTTCGGCGTCATGTATCTTTTGGGCATCGCCAACTGGGTGGGCGTGTCGTTCTCTGTGGTGATAGGTCTTATTGTGGGCATAGTGATAGGCCAGTCGACAGAGCGTTACACCTCGCACTCATACAAACCCACGCAGGATATTGCCGAGAGTGCCGAGACGGGTCCAGCCACGGTCATAATAAAAGGTATCGGCACAGGCATGCTCTCGACAGCCATACCGGTGGTTGCCGTGGTGGTCGGTATAACGCTCTCGTTCCTTTGCGCTTCAGGCTTTGAGCCGTCAAACATAGGCATGGGCCTTTACGGCATAGGCATTGCCGCCGTGGGCATGCTCTCGACGCTGGGTATAACCCTTGCCACAGACGCTTACGGCCCCATCGCCGACAATGCAGGCGGTAACGCTCAGATGGCCGGTCTCGACCCTGTGGTGCGTGAGCGTACCGATGCTCTCGATGCACTTGGCAACACCACCGCCGCAACAGGCAAGGGTTTCGCCATAGGATCGGCAGCGCTTACGGCACTCGCACTTCTGGCCTCTTACATAGAGGAGATAAAGATAGGCATGATAAGGCTTCTCGACTCGGGCAAGCAGATAAACACCCTTACGTTCGTTCCCGAAGGCGGACTTACCAAACAGGTGGTGCATGATGCCGGCATTCAAGATTTCATGACATGGTTCGACGTCACACTGATGAACTATAAAGTGTTGGTGGGCATGTTCATAGGTGCCATGATGGCCTTTGTGTTCTGCGGTCTTACCATGAACGCCGTGGGACGTGCCGCAGGTAAGATGGTTGACGAGGTGAGACGCCAGTTCCGCGAGATAGCGGGCATACTCACCGGAGAGGCCACCCCCGATTACGCACGTTGTGTGGAGATATCGACCAAAGGTGCTCAGCACGAGATGATTCTGCCCTCGGCAATGGCCATAATAATACCCATCCTGACTGGTGTCGTGTTCGGTGTGGCCGGTGTGATGGGGCTGCTTGTGGGCGGTCTGTCGGCAGGCTTCGTGTTGGCGGTGTTCATGGCCAACTCGGGCGGTGCATGGGATAACGCCAAGAAGTATATCGAGGAGGGTTCGCACGGAGGTAAGGGAAGCGAGGCTCACAAGGCTGCCGTGGTGGGCGACACCGTGGGCGACCCCTTCAAAGATACCTCGGGCCCCTCGCTCAACATCCTTATTAAGCTGATGAGCATGGTGGCCATTGTTGTGGCCGGTTTGACGGTGGCATTCTCTCTGTTATAGAATGAATATAAAGGAGCAGATCAATTCGCAGGCTTTGATATTCTTGCGTAATGTCAAAGCAGGAGGGGTGTTTCGTGTCGATGAGTTTGGTGCATCGCTCGGTTACAATCGCTCTGAGATATCGCGTGTTTTCTTGGCGCTGGCAGCCGATGGCTTCATAGTCAAGCTCGCCAAGGGCATCTATCTCAAGCCCTCTGACGAACAGAAACGCCGCATAGACGATCTGCGTCCTGAAGAGCTGATTGACGACTTTTTGTTCGGCAAAGACGGAGCCAATATAGGTTACCTCACCGGAAGTGCCTATCTGGCATCACTCGGGCTGCTCGACAAGGCGGGTGACGTGGTGGCCGTTGCCACACCCGGCAGACACTCCATGACAGTGCGCCGGGGCGTGACCTTCACCTTCGTGGTGCAGCGGTTGCCCATAAACACCCACACGTTCGAGTTGTTGCAGATGCTCGATGCGTTGCGTAACATCAACCGTACCGAGGAGACAGTGGCGCCTGTGGCCCTCTATGAGCGCATGAAAGACAATGTGCGGGCCATGTCGCCCTCACGCATAGACCGCCTGGTCGATCTTGCCATGAAGTACAACCACATGACCAAGGCGTTGGTCGGGTCTATGATAGAGTGCATACACGGCACGGCTTATGCCGGTAAACTGCTGATGTCGCTCAATTGCACCACATTGTCGGAGGTGCATATACCGCCCGAAAAACTGCCCAATGCCCAGGTGTGGCGGCTGGTGTGCAGATAAATGGCGGACAGGTTTTTACACGGGTATCATATCAATATGATACCCGTTTTTTGTGTGCGGCTCTTGCAGATGGTTTATTGGTCTTTGCGGGTATTGTGTTTCCTGTTTGCGGGAGGGTTCTTGGCTTGCGGTGACGCCTGTTTTGGCAGTCCTTGCGGGTGGAGTGTTCCTTGAATGGGGACTGTGCCGTTATATGGGTGCGGCCTGTTTCTGACAGTTTTACGGAGGGATGATTTTATGTTTCGGGGTCTGTTTTTGGACAGCCTGTTCTCGGGGTCTGTTTTTGGATGAATCGTATTGATTGCTATGAAAAGAGCTGTCTTTTAAGGGCCGGATCGCCTTCCAAAAGGCCATGAAAGCGGTGGGATGAAAATTACGAACCGAATGAAAATCATTCCGAAAATTGTCAGAGGCTTCCGGATGGTGAAATGTAAGTGGCTGTAAAACAAAAAGATGTGACCGCATTGATCACATCTTGTCGGGGTGAGAAGACTCGAACTTCCGACCTCTACGTCCCGAACGTAGCGCGCTAACCAACTGTGCTACACCCCGAGTATGCGGGGGCAAAGATACGAAATATTTGCCAATGTGCAAGCGATATTTTGTTGTAAATAGTCAAAAAAATCTCATTTTGCCGGTGTTTTGTCGTCGAACAGGGCCGACTTGAGCTTTTGATACATGAACGACAACAATAGCAGCACCGCCCCCGACAACACGAACACAACGACCTTGCCGGCGGTGTTCATGAGCCATATATCGTGCACCGCCAGTTTGCCCAAGACAATGGCGAACACCGCAAGGCTAACCATGCGCAAGGTCTTGGAGTGCCTTCTCATGCCTATCCACATGAGTGCAGTGCCCGATATCACTAACGACACGGAGAGCGCCGCGCTTGTCTCGTCGGCAATCAAGAGCTGGTTTACCGATATGAGTGATGCGATGATTGTGAGAGAGACGAACATTGCCGATGCCGTTACGATGAAAAAAACGGTCGGTTGTTTTTCAAGTCGTATCGTAAGATAGAGGAGTGCCGTCGCCGCCATCACCGCCAGCCACTGTAACATGTTGCCTGCAAGATATGTCATGGGCGGATAGTGGCGCAGTGCCGACACCACGCACAGTGTTGCGATGGCCGTTGCCGATGCTGTGAGCGAGAGACGTGGGCCTATCTTATTGCGGTAATGCCACAGAAACAGCCCTAAAACCGCCGATATGACCACCGAAGAGAGCATTTGTCGTGCAATGGGGTGGGATAGTGTCGTGCACAACTCCCACACGGGCACTATGCAGGCCAGTATCAGCGTAAGGATGGTGGCCGACGTCGGGATGATGTTGCCGAAACAGGCGTTCCTTCGCATGAAACAGGCGAAAAGAAGAGTGCAGACCGTGAGTATCACACCCGTGACGAAGAGCGGGTTGACCAGTGGCGTCTGACCGTAACGACAGGCGAACGAGGTGCCTGCTGTTATGAGGTCGAAGAGATATGATATGAGGGCCACGGGTATCAGTGCGGTTGCGAATAGTCCGTATATGCGGCTGTCGAATTTCGAGCAGAGCCATGCCAGTACTGCCGCCTCGACGGCCCAGAAAGAGGTTGTCAGGTGACCTGACATGCCGGCGGGGATGGTGAGCGTTACGAACAATACGGCCATGGATGCCGATAACTGTCTGATGATGCGGGTGTTGCTATCGCGACACCAATACGGTATCGCAAAGTGGAGAGCGGCGTTGACCAAGGCGACGACAAGGGTGCAGAGCCCCTGTATGTTGCCGCTGATGTCATAGTGAGCGGCTGTTGTATGCAGGAAGGTGAGGCCGAAAGCCGCGAAGATGAAGTTATTGCATACGAACGTGACAGTAAGCAGCTTGGATATGCGCGAGCGTTCGTTTGAGCGGAGTGCTGCAAAGGCCGAGAGTGTGAATAAGAGAAAGAAGCCGAGCGCGAACAGTGTAAGGTGCACCGACAAAGAGGCGTGGTCGGGGCAATCAATGACATCGCAGTCAAGGGTGTATATCAGCATGGTGAGCCATGTGCCGGCAAAGCAGATGATGGCAAGCTCGCCCCAACGGCGTCGTAAAACCAGTGTCAGCATTCCGGCATCGAGTATCGCCAGATAGGTGAACAGTCCCACATAGTTGTCGTTGCCGGTGCTTATGATGAAGGGTGAGATGAGTCCGCCCGCCAAGGCTGTCACGGCCAATTCGCGACGTCCTTGCAGATGTGCCGACAGTGCCATCAGGGCCGTGAACGAGGTGAGCGATATGAAAGCCGCTCTTTGCGAGAACAGCCCGTAATAGTGGAATGCCACGGCCACGGTGACATAGAAGATGGCGAAACCGCCACCTGCCAGCAGCGACCCGAACGCCCTGTAACGCATGCGTAACAAGAACGACAGGCCAAGCAATAGCGTTCCGGACAGGAATCCTGTCACGGTACGGGCAACCTCGCCGAACCATTCGCGTTCGAGGGCGTAATATTTCACGAACAGACCCACGCCTATCACCAGTATCAGCACACCTATCTTCCCCAGCAGGTTTTCGCCTATGAAACGTTCGTAATTGATGTGGCGTTTTTGGGGTGTCGGCGTGGTGGCGGGTGTGTGCATGTGTGGGCTGTGATAGATCTGCGGGGAGAGGGAGGGGTTGAACTGTATGGCAACCGGGGGCGGTGTGGGAGTGGCCTCCTCTTTTGTCTCTTCGGCAGCAGCTTCTTTTATATCGGCCTCTTCTGTGCGCATCTGACGCATGCTTCTTTCGAGGGAGGCTCTCAACTCGTGGTTGGCACGTGACAGGTTGTCTATCTTTATGTTGATGACAGTTAATGATTTGATCAATCCGGACAGTTTGACTGCGATAGTGACAAAACAGACCACCGTCGCGGTGAATAACAGCGAAACGAACCACTCCATAATCCTATGCTTTTATCGTTACACAGTGCAAGATAGTAATTTTATCGTTAAGTTGTCCTTTTTATTGAAGGCGGGGGATGTGTGGCACTTCACGTTCAGGGGGCGTCAGGTCTTTGCGATGTCGCTGGCTCGGGTCGCACCTCGCGGTGGGCAGTAAATTTCCCGCGGAGGTCCGTAACCCGCAGTGATATATAGTGCAGTGACTTGGGGAGGGTGGTGAAGCACACCGCAGAGTAATATATATCGCAGTGACTCTGTCACACTCACGCCACCCTTGGCTCCCTGCCTTGCTCTCCGCAAGCCCCGGCCCGTTCTTCGTCACGTCCAAGTCTCGTTACCCACGTCCTTGACCCCGCATCCGCGGTCTGGTGTGATGAAACTGCCCGCTCTTCCTTATATCAGGCATAACGAAGTGACGCCGTAAGCCTGTTCCTTGTTCCTGGCTGAGACACGACAGCCCGAGCGGTCCGGAGCCTCGGCCAACGGAGGGGCGCACATCGCAGAGTAATATATAGGTCGGAGACATAAGCAAAACCGTTAAGCCCATTCCCCCCGCTGGACCTCCGCAAGCCCCGGCCCGCTCTCCGTGATGCAAGAATCACGTTTCACCCGCAATCCGACAAACCGCCCATCTGCCTTACAACCGAACGCTCACGCCTTTGCGCTCTCTGTCATGCGATGGGTTGCCGCACTGTCTCGTTTGTGTCTGTTGCAATGTCACGCACTCTTGCCGCAAGCGGTCATGCCCATGTTTGAATGTCATTTTGGCATCACCTTCCGGGGCCAAAAACGGATAACCCATAAATGTGTAAGACTTTTGTCGAAACACATTTATGGGTTATCCGTAATTATCCTTAGTTTGTCCTCAATATCTCAGAAAGGGGTTCGTAACCCCTCCCTCGGGAGGGCCGCCGCAGGCAGTTCCCACAAACCTTAAACGGCAGTTTCTGCAATATTAAGAGGCGGTTGATTAGAGCTTGGGCCCTGCCGCAACGAGTTTTTTGCCCTCTTCGTTGGTGGTGTACTTCTCGAAGTTTTTGATGAATCGGCCTGCGAGATCTTTAGCCTTGGCATCCCACTGTGAGGCGTCGGCGTAAGTGTCTCTGGGGTCGAGGATGGCGGGGTCGACACCGGGCAACGATGTGGGCACCGTGAAGTTGAAATAGGGTATGCTCTTGGTGGCAGCCTTGTCTATCGAACCGTCGAGTATGGCGTCGATTATGCCGCGGGTGTCTTTGATGGAAATACGCTTGCCGGTACCGTTCCAGCCGGTGTTGACAAGGTAAGCCTTGGCGCCCGATTTCTGCATCTTCTTAACGAGCTCTTCTGCATACTTGGTGGGGTGCAGCGAGAGGAACGCCGCGCCGAAGCAAGCCGAGAATGTGGGTGTGGGCTCGGTGATGCCGCGCTCGGTACCTGCCAGTTTGGCGGTGAAGCCAGAGAGGAAGTAATATTTGGTCTGCTCGGGATCGAGTATAGAAACCGGAGGAAGCACACCGAAAGCGTCTGCCGACAGGAAGATGACCTGTTTTGCGGCGGGAGCCTTGGAGATGGGCTTGACGATGTTGTCGATGTGATAGATGGGGTAAGAGACGCGGGTGTTCTCGGTGACGCTCTTGTCGGCGAAGTCTATCTTGCCGGCAGCATCCACGGTGACGTTCTCCAAGAGGGCGTCGCGGCGGATGGCCTTATAGATATCGGGCTCGGCCTCTGCGCTGAGGTTGATGACCTTGGCATAGCATCCGCCCTCGAAGTTGAAGACGCCCTCATCGTCCCAGCCGTGCTCGTCGTCGCCTATGAGCATGCGTTTGGGGTCGGTTGAGAGGGTGGTCTTGCCGGTGCCTGACAGACCGAAGAAGATGGCAGTGCTTTCGCCCTTGGTGTCGGTGTTGGCAGAGCAGTGCATAGAGGCGATGCCTTTGAGGGGCAACAGATAGTTCATGTATGAGAACATGCCTTTCTTCATCTCGCCGCCATACCATGTGTTGATGATGACCTGTATCTTCTCTGTGAGGTTGAACACAACGGCTGTCTCTGAGTTGAGACCGAGCTCTTTATAGTTCTCGACCTTGGCTTTAGAGGCGTTCATCACCACGAAGTCGGGCTCGCCGTAACCTGCCAGCTCTTCGGCCGTGGGACGTATGAACATGTTGGTGACGAAGTGAGCCTGCCATGCCACCTCCATGATGAAACGCACCTTTATGCGGGTGTTCTGGTTGGCACCGCAGAAGGTGTCGACAACATAGAGCTTTTTGCCTGAGAGCTCTTTCTGTGCAATCTCCTTAACCGCGTTCCAGCATTTGGCGTCGACGGGTTTGTTGTCGTTTTTGTATGACTCTGATGTCCACCATACGGTGTCTTTGGTGGTGTCGTCGAGAACGAAGAATTTATCTTTGGGCGAGCGACCGGTGTAAACGCCTGTCATGACGTTGACGGCGCCCAGCTCGGTGAGCTGACCCTTCTCGAAACCCTCTAAAGAGCTGTCGGTCTCTGCCTTGAAAAGCTCGTCGTAAGAGGGGTTGTGAATAATCTCTTTGACACCGGTAATGCCGTATTTGCTCAAATCGATTGTTGCCATAAATTTTGGTTTTAAAATTATGTTTGTAATACTTTGTTTGCCTTGTCTTAAAACGATCGCACTGTAACTTAAATTGTTGCGATATACGGAGGCGGAATGGGCCCCTATTCCTCCGATTACAAAGATACGAATAAGCGAGGGTAAAAGCAAGTTCACTTGCATTTTGCCGAGCGGGAGTATCTAAGACCGACAGGTCAAAGATACGATTAAGCCGGGAGGCAAGCAAATTTTATTTGTTTGTCCGAGGCGAAGTATCTAAGACCGACAGGTCAAAGATACGAAAATTTTATTTATTGTTAATAAAATCACACTTATTTTTGTTTCCAAATGGCGTTGTTTGTGTTTATGTGTGTAATATTCAGGATGTTGCTGTCATGTGTGCGCCTGCAAAAACAAAGCCGCATCCGGGCATGTGCGGGTGCGGCATGATATGTATCGGGTGTGCGGTTATTCTTTGTTTTTCTTTTTAACGAGGTATATTTTCGATTCCGTGCCCGAGAGGAGGCGTTTGATGTTTCGCCTGTGGGTGAAAATGAGCATTATGGCCACGACAATGCCGAAGATGACCATTTTAGAGTCGGCATGCCACAAGACAAGCATCACGGGGAATGATATGCCGCCCAATATGGAGCCGAGCGACACGTAATGGCTCACCGCCAGCACCACCATGAACACCCCGAAAGCCAAAAGCGTGGGCACCGTTGCCAGAGCCACCATTGTGCCGGCTATCGTGGCGACGCCCTTGCCCCCTTTGAAGCCGGCGAAGATGGGGAATATGTGTCCCATGACGGCCGCCACGGTGAGAGCCATTCGCAGTACGAACAACTCGGTGCTTCCCTCGGCATAGCCGTTGAAGTCTGTTGCGATGAGCGACAGTTTGACGGCTGCAAACCCTTTGAGGAAGTCTATTGCAAACACCGGAAGCGCCGCCTTTCGCCCCAACACGCGCAATGTGTTGGTGGCTCCTGCATTATGGCTGCCGTGTTCGCGCACGTCGATGCCGTAAAAACGTTTGCCTATCCATACCGAGCTGGGTATCGAACCCAAAAGGTAACCTGTTATTACCAATATTATGTTCAGAGCCATTTGTAATCTTTTCTACAAAGATATTAACGTTTAAGTTCAAATCAAAATCTGCCCCGCTTCATGTGAGCCATGCCGGGGTGGCGTGTCGCTCTCAAAAGGGCTGTACTGCGGTGTTTGAAGAGGTGATGTCTATGCCGACAGCGCCTCTTTCCCGGCCTCTCTGCCGTAAATTTTAAGCGACATCCGTTTTACGATCACCACGAAGAAGCCCGTGAGTATGAGATTGAAAACGATTGTCAGCAACGATATGATGAGCAACGGTCCGCCCAGGCCGTAACCTATGGCTATGAATATTATGCCGGCACCCACCTCTCCTCGCGTGAACATGCCTATGGAGAGGGCCAGTCGCTCGAGCAACGGACGGTCGCGATAGAAGAATACCGGTATCAGCTTGCCTATGTTGGAGAGGGCCGTGACCACCACCACGTGCAGGGCTATGGTGCCCCAGCTCATGTGCGGGATGGCTGCCGTCACCTTGTCTGATATGACAGGCTCTATATCCATGCCCACGAAAAGAGGTGTGCTAAGCCCCACCAGCAGCATGAACAGATATGATATGCCGCCCGATATTTTGTGCTCCAACCCGGTCTCGGTGTGATGCGAGGTGTGCATTATCATGCCTAACACGAAGGCAGGCAGAAGCACCTCTATGTGTATGGCGCTGTCGACGCCGAACCTGTGTTTGGTGAATATGTAAAGGCCCTGGCAGAACGCCACCAGTGCGACGGAATATATCAGCAGCGCCCACCAGTTTTGGTTGAAACGGTGTCTTTTGAGTCGTTTCCATCCCAGAAACAGCAGCGATATCACCACCACCAATATGACGAGCAGTTGCCACTTGAGGCCTATCATCATGATCTGCAACGGTATCATGAGCAATATGGTGTCGAGGTCGTCGAAGATGGCCAGCACCTGCGTCTTTTTGTATATCCATTTACCCGCAAGGCCGGCGCCGGCGAGCATGGTGAAGAGGATGCCCGCCGAGGTGGGGGCTGCAAAACGGCTCAGAAGCAGGTTTTCTTTCCAGGCGTTCCAGTCGGCGAACGATCCCTCGGGCATCAGCCACATATAGTAAACGGCAATGAGAAGCCAGGGAGCCGCCGCCGTGGCCATGGCAATGAAATAATCGGCCGTGTAACTGCGCCAGCGGCTCTTGTCTAACTCGAACTCGCGACCCACTCCTATCATTATATAGGCAAGGCACACGAACAAAAGGGTGTCGGTGACATGCTTGAAACCGGCGTAATGAGAGCCTAACTCTGTCGGTATGATTTGAGAAAATACCAGACCGACAATAAGGAAAATTGAAAACAGTACTATTTTTTTCACGCAAGAAAATTTATGTCCGGCAAAGATAGGGTTTTTCCCCTATCTATCAATATCGACGGGCTAATTATGTGTAAATCTTTTCGTTGTACGTTGCGGTTTTCAGTGGTTAAATGGGGGGGCGGAGCTTTGGGCTTTTCGGTATGCTGCGGGCACGGTGTGTCGCAAGAGAGATATTTATTATCTTTAGTCTGATGGTCTAAGATACTTCCGCTCGGCAAAATGCAAGCACACTTGCTTTTGCGCTCGCTTATTCGTATCGTTGACCTGACGGTCTTAGATACTCTCGCTCGGCAAAAT
>CAMRVW010000004.1 GCA_947054185.1 uncultured Rikenellaceae bacterium
AGCCCGCCGCCTATGAAACCAAGGTTTTGCCAAACAGACCAGTCATGGATATAATAGAGACAATTTCACAGAAAACAGGACGTAAAAGCCCGCATGTGGCAGCCCTATGCCGTCTTTTGTTCGAAGAGTCGGCCACCATCCCCTTCGTGAGCCGTTACCGCAAAGAGGCCACCGGAGGCATGGACGAGGTGACCATAGGCGACATTGCCGCCATGTATCGCGCGCTCACCGAGCTTGAGAAGCGTAAAACAACGGTCAGGGAGGCGATAGATGCCGCCGGCGCCCTTACCGACGACATGGCACACCGCATAGAGGCATGCACCGACCCCAAAGAGCTCGAAGACCTCTATCTGCCCTATCGCCCCAAGCGACGCACCCGCGCCTCGGCAGCCCGCGAAAAAGGGCTTGAACCGTTAGCCGCCATGATAATGAAAGGCGCCGACCCACGACAGGCCTCCGCACGATTCACCGGACCTAAAGTCGGAACGGAGGATGAGGCGCTGGCCGGAGCATCGGACATAATCGCCGAGTGGGCCTCCGAGAATGTGCGGGTAAGACGCTCTGTGCGCCGCATCTTCGCCACCAAAGGTGTCATGACCTCAAAGGTGGTGGCGGGCAAAGAGCAGGAGGGCGCCAAATATTCCGACTATTTCGACTTCAGCGAGCCATTAAAGCGCATACCGGCGCACCGTTTCCTCGCCCTGAAGCGCGCCGCCGACGAGGGGGTGATAAAGATGGGCGTACAGGTCGACGACACCGAAGTCTTAAACACCATGACACAGACTTTCGCCCCGGGCTTACGTCAGTCAGCAGCCTCCTTTGTCGACACCGCCGTACGCGACGGTTACAAACGTCTGTTGCGCCCCTCCATAGAAAACGAGACCATCGCCGAGGTCAAACAGAGGGCCGATGGCGAGTCGATACGCGTCTTTGGCGACAACCTGCGCCAGCTGCTCTTGTCGCCGCCGCTGGGCGCATGCCGCGTGCTGGCCATAGACCCCGGTTTCCGCACAGGCTGCAAGGTGGTGTGCCTCGACAGTGACGGCACCCTGCTGCACAACGACACCATATACCCCCATCCGCCGCAAAACGAGCTTCAGGCGGCCGTTGCCAAGCTGCGGTCGCTCATAGAGAGGTATCGGTGTCAGGCCGTTGCGGTGGGCGACGGTACGGCGGGACGCGAGACCGAACGCATGCTCAAAGAGATGAAACTGCCCGAAGACATACGCCTCTTTATGGTCAGCGAAGACGGCGCCTCGGTATATTCGGCCTCGCCGGTGGCGCGCGAGGAGTTTCCCGACCATGACGTAACAGTGCGGGGGTCGGTCTCCATAGGCCGTCGTCTGATAGACCCTCTCTCGGAGCTTGTCAAGATAGACCCCAAATCGATAGGCGTGGGGCAATACCAGCACGATGTCGACCAGGCCAGGCTCAAAGAGTCGCTCGACAGCGTGGTCTCAAGCTGCGTCAACAATGTGGGTGTCGACCTCAACACAGCCTCACGCCACCTTTTGCGTTATGTCTCGGGCATAGGCGAGAGTCTGGCAGCCGCCATTGTCGACTATCGCTCGCAAAACGGCCCCTTCAAAAGCCGCCGGCAGCTTAAAGAGGTGCCCCGTCTCGGCGCCAAAGCCTTCGAGCAATGCGCCGGCTTCATGCGCATACCCGGCGCAGCCAACCCGCTCGACAACAGCGCCGTGCATCCCGAGAGTTACCCTGTGGTGGAACGCATGGCCGGCGATCTGGGCGTCGACACCGCCACGCTGGTGGCCGACAAGTCGTTGCAGGCCAAGATAGTGCCCCAAAACTATGTCACCGACAAGACGGGCATGCCCACCATCGTCGACATCATGGCCGAGCTGGCCAAACCGGGACGCGACCCGCGCGACAAGATAGAGGTATTCGAGTTTGCCGACGGCCTCCACTCCATCGAAGACCTTGCCGAAGGCATGGAGGTGCCGGGCATAGTCACCAACATCACCGCTTTCGGCGCATTCGTCGACATAGGCGTCAAGCAAGACGGCCTTGTGCACATATCGCAGCTGGCAGACCGTTACATAAGCGACCCGTCGACGGTGGTCAGGCTGCACCAGCATGTCAAGGTGCGCATATTGTCGGTCGACAGAAGCCGCGGACGCATACAGCTCAAAAAGATATAAGACCCCGAACAACAACCCCTGACAACCATGTCAACGATAAAAAATTTCGCATCGCTCATAAAGATTGCCCACACCGTATTCGCATTGCCCTTTGCGATGATAGGATTCGTCATGGGCACATCGGCCCATCCCGATGGCTTCTCGGCCGTCTTGCTCGTCAAGGTGCTGCTGTGCATGTTTTTCGCCCGCACGGTGGCCATGGCGTTCAACCGTTATGCCGACCGTCACATCGACGCGGCAAACCCACGCACCGCAAAGCGCGAGCTTCCCGCCGGAGTCATGACGCCACAGGGCGTACTTGCCGCCGTTGTCGTATGCTCGGTGCTCTTCGTGGCCACGGCAGCCACCATCAACACCCTCACGCTGGCCCTGTCACCCGTTGCGTTGGCGCTGGTGCTGGGTTACAGTTACACCAAACGCTTCACGGCACTGTGCCACATTGTGCTCGGCATAAGCCTTGGAGTGGCTCCCACGGCGGCATATATATCGGTCACGGGACGGTTTGACCTCGAGCCTGTGTTGCTGTCGCTGTTGGTTGTGATGTGGTGCGGCGGCTTCGACATAATATATGCCCTGCAAGACGAACATTTCGACCGTAAGGCGGGGCTCCACTCCATACCCGCCGCCGTCGGTGCCCGCAAAGCACTGGCCATAAGCCGGACTCTGCACCTTTGCGCAACGGCCATGGTCATTGTCATAGGCCTATGTTACATGCCCACGGTGCTTTATGCCATAGGCGCGGTCATCTTCATAAGCCTCATAATATACCAACACACGATAGTCAGAGCCGACGACCTCTCGCGCGTTGGACTCGCTTTCGGTACCACCAATGGCGTGGCAAGCATACTCTATGCCCTTTTCACCATCTGGTCCATGGTTGCCGCAAGCTGATTGAAAACATCGATATTCAGCCTGTAAGACATGTTTTCATGTAAAAGCGAAACCTTATTTTGATTTTTAAAATAAACTTTTTATCTTTGATAGATAAAAAATCAAACCACATCATGGAAAGAGACACCCAAATATTTTCTCTTATAGAACAAGAGAAAGAGCGTCAAATGCACGGCATAGAGCTTATCGCATCTGAAAACTTCGTCAGCGACCAGGTAATGGAGGCGATGGGTTCGGTGCTCACCAATAAATATGCGGAAGGTTACCCGGCTGCCCGTTATTACGGCGGTTGCGAGGTGGTCGACAAGGTCGAGCAACTGGCCATCGACCGTCTGTGCAAGCTCTATGGCGCCGAATATGCCAATGTGCAGCCTCACTCGGGTGCCCAGGCCAACATGGCTGTCTTCACGGCTGTTTTACGTCACGGCGACACCTTCATGGGTCTCGACCTGGCACACGGCGGACACCTCTCGCACGGCTCTCCCGTCAACTTCTCGGGCATCAACTTCAAGGCCGTGGGCTATCAGGTCGACGAAGCCACAGGCACCATAGACTATGACAAG
The DNA here is from genome assembly GCA_947054185.1 of uncultured Rikenellaceae bacterium. Lineage (GTDB taxonomy): Bacteria > Bacteroidota > Bacteroidia > Bacteroidales > Rikenellaceae > CASDZP01. The sequence continues at coordinate 3,614 of CAMRVW010000004.1, forward strand.
ATGGAGAAACTGGCCATCGAGACCAAACCCAAGCTCATCGTGGGCGGCGCATCGGCATACTGCCGCGAGTGGAACTATGCCCGCATGCGTCAGATTGCCGACAAGGTGGGCGCCCTGCTTATGATAGACATGGCACACACGGCAGGTCTCATCGCCGCAGGCCTTCTCGACAACCCGGTAAAACACGCCCACATAGTAACATCGACCACCCACAAGACCCTGCGCGGTCCCCGTGGCGGCATCATATTGATGGGCAAAGACTTCGAAAACCCTTGGGGTTACACCACACCCAAAGGACAGGTGAAGATGATGTCGCAGATATTGAACTCGGCAGTCTTCCCTGGTGTGCAGGGCGGCCCGCTCGAACATGTCATTGCAGCCAAAGCGGTGGCTTTCCTCGAAGCGCTCGAACCCTCTTACATTGAATACCAGACCCAGGTCAGGAAAAATGCTCAGGCAATGGCCGACGCCTTTATCAAACGCGGCTATAAGCTGGTATCGGGAGGCACCGACAACCACCTGATGCTTATAGACCTGCGCACCAAATTCCCGGAGCTTACCGGCAAGGCGGCAGAGAAAGCCCTTGTGAGGGCCGACATAACCACCAACAAAAACATGGTGCCTTACGACAGTCGCTCGCCCTTCCTCACCTCGGGAATACGTGTGGGAACACCCGCCATAACCACCCGCGGACTTAAAGAAGAGCAGATGGATACGATAGTGGCACTTATAGACCGTGTGCTTTCAAACCCCGAGTCGGAAGAGGTTATAGCCGAAGTTAAGCACGAGGTAAACAAGATGATGGCCAATTACCCTCTGTTCGCTTGGTCGCGCAGATAAAACATGGCGACATACGAATATAAGGTCAGGCCCACGGATGTCGATTTCACCGGAGCCCAGAGCATGTTGTCACTGTGCGACAGCATATTACTCTCGGCAGGTGAAGATGCCGATGCGGGAGGCTTCGGAGTGCGCAACCTCGACGAACACAACGCCACGTGGGTGTTGTCGCGCTTTGCCGTCGAAAGAGATCGTGCGCCTGTGTCGGGTGAGCATTTCAAAATCACCACATGGGTGCAATCGCTCGACCGCATCTTCACCACGCGCCACCACATGGTGTTCGATGCCCGTGACCACCTCATGGCGCGCGCCACAACGCTCTGGTCGATAATAGACCTCGCCTCGCGCAAGCCTGTGCCGTTGGAGTGGTTGGAAAATTGCGCTGTCGAGCCTCATGACATCCCGGGCATGAACCGACCCTTACGGTTGCGCCCGCTGCCATCTTACGAGTGTGAAGAGAGACGCACGGTGCGTTATTCCGACATCGACTTCAACGGCCACACCAACACCGTGAGGTATATAGGGTGGATGCTCGACATGACCGCACCAGAACGCTTCAGGTCACATACGATAAAACGATTAGACGCCAACTTCATCAAAGAGTCTGTCTTGGGACAAAGCCTCACCCTCAAGCTCGACAGATGCCGGGACACCGACAGCTTCATCGTCATGGGCGCAACGCCTGTCATGCTCGCATCCATGGAGTGGAGATAGTCGATGACAATACAACACGAAAGGCCTGCATGCATTATTCCACATGCAGACCTTTCACTGTTATAAAGGCAGGCCGGCGAGCCATTCACCGGCCCCGCTGCAAACAAAAATAAAGGTCCGCAAACCATGCAGACCTTTTGTCATTCCAAAACACACTATAAAGTGCAACTCGACGGAGTATTCACCGACACCACCTCTATATCGGGCTTGTGTCGCAATATATATGCCTGAACATATGGGCACACCGGGTTGAGTTTGAGCTTTTTCTTCCTGCCCATCTCTATGGCGGCCTCCACCAGCCTCTCGGCAAACTTGCGTCCTCTAAGCTCGCGGGGCACGAAGGTGTGGGTGAGGGCAATGCAGTCGGGCGTCAACAGATATTCGACATAGGCATACTTTCCATCCACATCTATCTCGAGACGACAAGCCTTTTCGTTGTTATAAATCTCATTTTCCATAATAATATTGTATTAAATCGGTTATACCACCGACTCAATCAACAATCATGCCCGACCCCATGGCGGGAGCATAAAAAAAGCCGCCCGAAGCGACTTTCCAAACATGCGGCATGACACGTGCTAACCTTTGGGCGCCGACTTACACACCCCCGCAAGACCGCAATCGCTGCACTTGGGGTTTCTGGCAGTGCACACATACCTGCCGTGAAGTATCAGCCAATGGTGCGCCGTGCCCAAAATATCGCCGGCAAACCCTGCCACCAACTGTCTCTCTGTCTCAAGCGGCGTTTTGGCGCCACGCGTGAGCCCCAGACGGGCCGACACCCGATGCACATGGGTGTCGACAGCCATCGCCTGCTTGCCGAACGCCACCGACATCATCACATTGGCGGTCTTGCGCCCCACCCCGGCCAACGTAAGCAGATCATCCATATTGTCAGGCACTTGCGAACCATACACCTCAACCAGACGCACGGCCATGTTCTTAAGATTGGCCGCCTTGTTATTGGGATACGACACCGACTTTATATACCCGAATATATCTTCCACCGCGGCGGCAGCCATATCGGCAGGTGTCGGATAGGCCTCGAAAAGGGGTGGCGTCACCATGTTGACCCTCTTGTCTGTACACTGGGCCGACAATATCACCGCCACAAGAAGCTGATAGTGGTCGCCATAGTGCAACTCTGTCTCAGCCACCGGCATATTGGCCGTGAACCACTCGGTCACAGCCCTGTATCTCTCTTTTATAGTCATAACACGACCTCCATCAATTCGGCCAGACGCTCAAACGAGAGCCTCTCGACATGACACCGTCCTATGGTATCCAAAACAACAAAACTCATACCGTCTCCGCAACGCTTTTTATCGTGCCGTAACGCCTCGAAAAGCTCTCTGGCACTCACGGGACACTCGGTCGGAAGCCCCATGCGCTCCATCGCCGACACCACACGCCTCTTGTCTTCTTCAGACAGGAACCCTAAGCGACGGCTTATCCCGGCGGCATGACAGCACCCTATGGCAACCGCCTGGCCATGCGTATAAAGCCTGCAACACTTCTCGACGGCATGCCCTATGGTGTGACCGAAGTTGAGTATCTTGCGCCGCCCGCTCTCGGTGAAATCGTCAGCCACAACTGACGCCTTTATCTCTATCGCCTCACGTATGACCGCCGACAGCACCTCACTGTCATCCATGACGGCCTCATACCCGCTCTCCAGACGGGCAAACAACCTCTCCGAACCTATCAGACCCGCCTTTATCGCCTCGGCAATACCGCACCGCACCTCACGTTCGGGAAGTGTGCGCAACATGGCCGGATCGCACACCACGAAATCGGGCTGATTGAAGTTGCCCACCATGTTTTTATATCCGTCGAGGTTGACACCGTTCTTGCCGCCGACGCTGGCATCCACCTGCGCCAACAAGGTGGTGGCGACAAAACCGAACCTCACCCCGCGCATGTATGTCGAAGCGGCAAACCCCGTTATGTCGGTTACTATGCCGCCGCCGATGCCCAGCAGAAACGAGCCTCTGTCGGCCTCCTCCTCAACCAGGCGACGATAGATGAAAGCCATGGTTTCAAGGTTTTTGTTCTCTTCGCCCTGCCCTATGACTATGTGACGGTAACGCCCGACAAGCTCGGGATAACATGCCGCCACCATCTCGTCGGTTATCACTATGGGATCGACTCCCGCCGTCAACTCGGGCAGACACTCCTCCACAGAGCCTATCATTATGCGCGACGGCCCGCTTCCCTCCCTCTCTATCTCTATCACATGTCTCATGGTTCACTCTATGTTAACATACGCAAAAATACGACTTTTCCACGACATGACAAAGACACCCGCCCGAAGTGCAAGTAGTGCAACACTATAGACAAGCGACACAAAACAATCTCAATAAGATTAACTACTTTTGTGCCCGAAAGACAGAGACCTTGCGCATCTGCCGAAACATAACGACAGCCGACGGGGTAATGAAAAGCCTTGTCTCAGACAAAGGTATCAACATTAACCAAAACAACAAGAGCTTTATTTATGAAACCGATATTATTTATCATGTCAGGCCTGCCTGGCACCGGCAAATCAACACTCTCTCAATTTCTGGCCAAGAAATACAATATTCCATACATCCGAATTGACACCATCGAGCAAGGGCTGAGAGACCTATGCCATATTGAGGTCGTTACGGAAGGCTACCAATTGGCTTACCGTATTGCGGCAGAGCACTTGAAGCTGGGCATCAATGTTGTGGCCGACAGCTGTAACCCCATCAACATCACCCGCATGGCGTGGGAGACCATAGCAAAAAACAATCACAGTGATTTTGTCAACATCGAAATCACCTGCTCAGACCGTAAAGAACATAAGCATAGGATAGAGACAAGGATTACAGAGGTTGAAAACATGAAACTGCCCTCATGGGAAGATGTCGAGAACAGGACATTTCACCCATGGGAAAGCGACAGGATAGTTATTGACACCGCCGGCAAATCAACAGAAGAGAGCTGTAAAGAATTAGACGACAAACTTTTACATTATCTGAAACTGAACGGCATGCGGCTTCAATAGCATACCGCACACGGTATCGCAATAAAAATCACCTCACCTTTATAGTTAGCGTTGCAGGTCTTACCCCCTTTGCAGATGCTGTAAACGTCAAATCGCCGCTATCTTTGCCACTGCGCACGATTGCAGTTGCCGCACCGCTGAACAAATCCATCTCAGGATTATGAAACGGCATCAGCGATGTGGGATCGCCGTTGGCCGTGGCCTCAAATGTTCCGGAGCCTGACACTGAAAATCCGACACGCCTGTTATCTGTCGGAATCACATTCCCATCCTTATCGGCAATCTGAACAGTAATGTATGCAAGGTCATCACCGTCAGCGTTGAGAGCATACCGGTCAGACCTCAAGACGATATGATGGACCCGTCCGGCTGTTCTTATGGTTTTCTCGTCCGCTTTGTTGCCGGAGACGTCATAGGCCACAACCTTTACCTCTCCCGGTTCATACCTGACATCGTTCCACATAAGCCTATAACGTGTCTGCAACGTGGAGTCACTCTTTTCACGAAATCCATGACTTTTACCGTTTACAAACAGCTCGACCTTGGGATATGAGGTATAGACAAAAACGGGTGTCACCTGCCCCTCTCGCCCCTCCCAATTCCAATGAGGAAGAACATGCAATGTAGCCTCGGACTTATTCCAGTGAGAGCGATACAGATAATAACGGTCTTTAGGCAAAGAAGCCAGATCGACTATGCCGAACACAGAGCTGTGACTTGGCCAGGCATCGGTATCATACGGCGATGGTTCGCCAAGGTAGTCAAACCCCGTCCATACAAACTGCCCGAGAACCCATGGTTGTTCGTCCATGTGCAAATCAATGTCGGGAGTATTGGACCAATCGCACGTTTCGTTGTCATAACCTGACGACTGATGGTCGGAGTGCCTCACCTGATTATGCTCTTTTTCAAATGATACCGGGAAATGGTACACCCCTCTTGACGAAACTGTAGAGGCGGTCTCAGAACCGAGAATCAATTTCTGGGGCAGTTTTTCATAAGCATGTCTATAATACTGCGGCTTATAATTGAACCCGGGTATGTCCAGCGAGGCTGCGAAACCATTATCCAATACGGAACCTATTTGATCCATGCCGCATGTTACAGGACGTGTCGGATCAAGTTTTCTGACCAAATCCTGCAACATTGTCAATTCGCGGACACCATCCGGCCCCCATTGGCTGGGCACTTCGTTCCCTATGGACCACATGACAACCGAGGGATTATTACGATAATGCATCACCATATTGGTGATGTCCTTTTCGGCCCAATCATTGAAAAAGGCACCGTATCCGTTAGGAGATTTCGGGCAGAAACCCCAGTCGTCAAAAGGCTCTACCATGAGCATCATGCCAAGCTCATCGCACAGCTCAACCAGCTCAGGAGCTGGCATGTTATGCGATGTGCGTATCGCATTTGCGCCCATATCCTTAAGCAGCTCCACCTGATGCCTCAACGCAGATTTGTTAACGGCAGCACCCAAGGGCCCAAGATCATGATGATTACATACCCCCTTGAATTTCATTGGCTTGCCATTAAGGAAAAAACCATGTTCGGGCACATACTCAAGCTTTCTGATACCAAATCGTGTATCATAAGAGTCGACTTCACGTCCGTTGACCGAAATACGTGTCTTGGCGGTGTATAGTGCAGGGGTTTCAGTGCTCCATAAGTCGGGACTAGTGACAAGGAAATTTTGCGAATGTATTTGTCCGTGCGACACGTAGGCCGCGTTATTCTCTGCCACCACTTTCCCGTCGGGCGAAACAATCTCGGTCAACACGTCTATTTTCTCGCCTTTGGCTGCCCCGTCAATCTCAATTTCAAGACGCACAGATGCCCTGTCGGCAGTGACGCAGGGTGTTGTCACGTATGTGCCCCATACAGGGACATGCACCCTATCGGTATTGACAACATGCACATTACGATATATTCCGGCGCCGGGATACCATCGTGATGCCCTCTCAAAGTTTTCAAGCTCAACCACCATATCGTTGTCACCGGCGATTACAGCATCAGTCACATCAGCATAAAACGAATTGTATCCGTAAGGCCAATAGACAACCTCTTTGCCGTTAACTTTTACATGGGCATTGCTCATCGCGCCGTCAAACACAATGGTGATGTTGCGGCCTGCAGTATCAGGCACGTCAAAGGTTGTCCGGTATGTACCCTGCCCTATAAACGGCAAACCTCCGGTACGCCCTGTCTTGACGGTCTCCTCTTTTTCACCGTTCTGCACCACGGCAACCGACTGAATATCATTGCCCTGTCAAAGGGACCATATATTGCCCAGTCATGCGGAACCCGTACTTTCTGCCACTTCGTCGAAACATCAGGGCGCCCTTTGGTAAACTCCCAACCCGTATTAAGGGTTGTTTCAGTCCTTTGGGCATGAAGGTCTAACGTAACGGCTCCCGAAAGAACCATCGCCATTATCAGATGTCTGTTCATAATCTTACAGGGCAAATGTGTTTGTATTCATGCGGACAGCAACAAAAAGCCCCTCTGCACCGGTTCTCTTTTATACTCCCGCGTAACAAAGGTAGTATAAAAAATGACTCTCAAAAGCATGACCCGGCTGCTCACAATACGGTATTGTGCAATTGTTATCCGCACAACAGAAAAGCGGAGTCTTGCCGTTACAGAATCAGAATACCGTAATATGCCATCTGCCGCCCTGAGCAATATAAGTTTGTGCCGCAGGTCAAATCAGCAGCATGTTGTGCGTGGAGCGCAAAAACACTAAAAACATGTCGGACGAAATATTTTTGTTTTCACCGCAAAATATTACCTTTGCCGCATAAAATTACCCCCCGAAAGGTAAAAAAGAGCCATGCGCTCTATTTCTCATAAGACTTTAAGATGCTTAAACTCAGAAACATTGCAATCATTGCCCACGTCGACCACGGCAAAACCACCCTTGTCGACAAAATGATTCTCCAGGGCAAACTTTTCCGCGAACAAGACAAGGCAGGCGACCTTATAATGGACAATAACGACATTGAGCGCGAACGTGGTATCACCATCTTGGCAAAAAATGTCTCTGTCAAATACAAAGATTACAAAATCAACATCATAGATACCCCGGGCCACTCCGATTTCGGCGGCGAGGTTGAACGTGTGCTCAACATGGCCGACGGCGTCATACTGCTGGTGGATGCCTTTGAGGGCACCATGCCTCAAACGCGATTCGTGCTTCAGAAGGCGCTGTCGTTAGGCAAGAAACCCATCGTGGTCATCAACAAGGTCGACAAGCAAAACTGCCGTCCCGACGAGGTGCACGAAGAGGTGTTCGACCTTATGTTCGCCCTTGGTGCCACCGAAGAACAACTCGACTTCAAGACGGTGTACGGAAGCGCCAAGCAGGGGTGGATGTCGCTCGACTGGCAAAAGCCGACAAATGACATAACCGCTCTGTTAGACCTTATCATAGAGGAGATACCCGCGCCAGCCACCGTTGAGGGCACACCGCAGATGCTCATCACCTCGCTCGAATATTCGCCCTATGTGGGACGCACCGCCATAGGTAAGCTCACACGAGGCACCTTGCGCGCCGGCATGCCTGTAACGCTTGTGGCACGTGACGGCGTCACCATGACCAAGACCCGAATAAAAGAGCTGATGCTCTTCGAGGGCATGGGCAAAGAGAAGGTGGACGAGGTGCCATGCGGCGAGATATGCGCCCTCACAGGCATCGACGGCTTCGAGATAGGCGACACCATTGCCGACTTCGAAAATCCTGAAGCGCTCGACCCCATAGCCATAGACGAGCCCACCATGAGCATGTTGTTCACCATCAACGACTCGCCGTTCTATGGTCGTGACGGCAAATTCGTCACCTCGCGTCACCTCAAAGAGCGTCTCGACCGCGAGCTTGAAAAGAACCTCGCACTGCGTGTCAAGCCGGGCGAAACTGCCGACTCGTTCATAGTGTTCGGCCGCGGCGTACTCCACCTCAGTGTGCTCATAGAGACGATGCGCCGAGAGGGTTACGAGCTTCAGGTGGGCCAGCCGCGCGTGATCATCAAAGAGATAGAGGGCAAGAAATGCGAGCCTGTCGAAGAGCTGACCATAGACCTGCCCGACGAGATGTCAGGCAAGGCCATCGAGATGGTAACCAAGCGCAAAGGCTCCATGCTCGATATGGTGTCGACCGGCGAACGCACACGTCTGACCTTCGAGATACCCTCACGCGGCATCATAGGGCTGCGCAGCAACCTGCTCACGGCAACGGCCGGCGAGGCGGTCATGGCACACCGTCTTAAAGGCTTCGAGCCATACAAAGGCCCCATAGAGATGCGCACCAACGGCTCGCTGATAGCAATGGAGACGGGCAATGCCTTTGCTTACGCCATAAACAAGCTCCAGGACAGAGGCACATTCTTCGTGGCTCCCAACGAGGAGATATATGCCGGTCAGGTGGTTGGCGAGAGCACCCGCGCAGAAGATATCGTAATCAACCTCACCAAGTCGAAAAAGCTCACCAACATGCGCGCAAGCGGCTCCGACGAGAAGACCAACATAGCCCCTCCCAAAATATTCTCGCTCGAAGAGGCACTGGAATATATCCAGGGGGACGAATATGTCGAGGTCACGCCCAAGTGCATGCGTCTGAGAAAGATACTGCTCAGCGAGATAGACCGCAAAAGAGCCTCGAACAAAATAGGAGACGAGCTCTAAACCGGCGCCACACGCATAAACGCCACTTTGACGCAACCAATACGATTGCATCAAAGTGGCGTTCGTGCATGTGGCGTTACAGGCAGAACGCATGCGACACGCCCCATCACCTGACCAAAAACATACTAAAACGATTGCATACCACATTTTGCGCCCCCCGATGGCACAAACGCTTAATTTTCTCGACCCCAAAAGCAGAAAATCAGATAAAAATCACTAACTTTACCGCTTGAAAAGAAACCCGATTAAGCATGGAATACGATTTCAGGAAAATAGAACGCAAATGGCAGGAACGCTGGAAAGATGCCGGCACATACAAGGTTGTCGAAGATTCGGCCAAACCTAAATTTTACGTCCTCGACATGTTTCCTTATCCCTCTGGCGCAGGTCTTCACGTGGGCCATCCGCTGGGTTACATCGCCTCTGACATCTATTCGCGTTACAAGCGACAGAAGGGTTTCAACGTGTTGCACCCCATGGGTTACGACGCCTTCGGCCTGCCTGCCGAGCAATATGCCATACAGACGGGACAGCACCCGCAGACAACCACCGTCAACAATATAGAGCGCTATCGCAATCAGCTCGACAAGATAGGCTTCTCGTTCGACTGGAGCCGCGAGATACGCACCTGCGACCCCGGCTATTACAAGTGGACTCAGTGGGCGTTCGAGAAGATGTTCACCCACTATTACGACAACGACACCGACAAGGCCGAGCCCATGGAAAAGCTGATAGAACGCTTTGAAAAACAGGGCACGGAGGGTCTGAACGCCGCATGCACCGAGCCTCTTGCCTTCACTGCGACACAGTGGAGAGAGATGGACCACGCCGAGCGCGAAAAGGTGCTCGAAAACTATCGTCTGGCCTTCAGGGCTGCCACCCAGGTCAACTGGTGTGCCGAACTGGGCACGGTGCTGGCAAACGACGAGGTCAAAGACGGCCTATCGGTAAGAGGCGGACACCCTGTCGAACAACGCCTCATGCAGCAATGGCTCCTCAGAGTCACCGCCTATGCCGAACGCCTGCTCGCAGGGCTCGACACGCTCGAGTGGAGCGACTCGCTCAAAGAGATACAACGCAATTGGATAGGCAAATCTGTCGGTGCGCAAATGTTCTTCCCCATAGAGGGACACGAGGGCAAGCAGCTCGAAATATTCACCACACGCGCCGACACCGTCTTCGGCGTCACTTTCATGGTGCTGGCACCCGAGCACGAATGGGCCGAAAGCATATCGACACCCGACCGCCTGGCCGATGTCAAGGAATACATAGCACAAAGCAAGAAACGTTCCGAGCGCGAACGCATGGCCGACACCAAACGCGTAAGCGGCGTATTCACCGGCGCATACTGTCTTAACCCGCTCAACGGCAAGCGCATACCCGTATATCTTGGCGATTACGTGCTGGCCGGTTACGGCACGGGAGCCATCATGGCGGTACCCGCTCACGACAGCCGCGACTATGCTTTCGCCAAACATTTCAACCTGCCCGTAATACCCGTTGTCGACGGTGGTGACTTGAGCGAGTCGTCATACGATGCCAAGAGCGGCAAGATGATAAACTCAGAGTTTCTTGACGGGCTCGACGTCAAAGAGGCCATTCCGACAATGCTCAAAGAGATAGAGACAAGAGGTATCGGCGCGCTGAAAGTCAACTATCGCCTGCGTGACGCCATCTTCTCGCGTCAGAGATACTGGGGCGAGCCTTTCCCTGTCTATTACATCGACGGCATACCCCACCTTGTCGACGAAAAGTCGCTTCCGCTGGAGCTTCCCCCCATCGACAACTTCGGCCACACTGCCGACGGAGAGCCCCCGTTGGCCCGCGTCAAAGGATGGCACAACAAAGAGGGTTACCCCTATGAGCTGAGCACCATGCCCGGATTCGCCGGCTCGTCGGCCTATTACCTCAGATACATGGATCCGCACAACGACAGCGAACTGGTCAGCCGCAAGGCCAACGAATACTGGCGCAATGTCGACCTCTATGTGGGCGGCATCGAACATGCCACAGGCCACCTCATATACTCGCGTTTCTGGAACAAGTTCCTCTTCGACCTCGGTTACGTGTGCGAGAGCGAGCCGTTCAAAAAGCTGGTCAACCAGGGCATGATACAGGGGCGGTCGTCGTTCGTTTACCGCATAAAAAACAGCAACACCTTCGTCTCGGCAGGTCTCAAAGACAAGCACGACACCCAGGAGATACACGTTGATGTCAACATTGTCAAAAACGACATACTCGACATAGAGGCATTCCGTGCATGGCGCGACGAGTTCAAAAATGCCGAGTTTATACTCGAAGACGGCAAATATGTGTGCGGTTGGGCTGTCGAGAAGATGTCGAAGTCGATGTTCAACGTGGTCAACCCCGACAGCATCGTGGAGCATTACGGCGCCGACACTCTCAGGATATACGAGATGTTCCTGGGCCCGCTGGAGCAGTCAAAACCGTGGGACACCAACGGCATAGACGGCGTACACAAATTCCTGCGCAAGTTCTGGAGGCTCTATTTCGCCGCCGACGGCACCCTGACGGTCACCGACGACAAAGCCGACGCCAAAGCCATGAAGGCCCTCCACAAAACCATCAGGAAGATAGGCGAAGACATCGAAAACTTCTCGTTCAACACCTCTGTGAGCGCATTCATGATATGCGTCAACGAGCTCGGCGACCTCGACTGCCACTCGCGTCAGGTGCTCGAGCCTCTGGTTGCGCTGATATGTCCCTTCGCACCCCACATAGCTGAAGAGATATGGGAGGCCCTGGGCATGAAAGGCAGCGCATGCGACGCGGCGTTCCCAACGTTCGACCCCGCCTATCTTGTGGAGGCATCATTCGAATATCCGGTGTCGTTCAACGGCAAGATGCGCTTCAAGAAAGAACTGTCGCTATCGCTGAGTGAAGAGGAGGTCAAAAAAGAACTGCTTGCCGACGATATGACCCAAAAGTATCTGGCCGGCAGCACCCCCAAGAAGATCGTGTTCGTGAAAGGCAAGATCATAAACATAGTAATCTGACGACCACTTAACGGCTTGGAGCGACCGCCGTGGACTTGTTTTTGTCACACGCCGCTTCTGGCAACAAGAGACACGACCATACGAGAATAGCCCATGATGATGAGATTACGCCATTGCTGCAATACCGACAGATGTCCTAACCGACATGGTAACGTCGAGGCCGGCATCTTGACAATAATTATTAACGCACACAACCATGCCAAACTTAAAAGTAAAATTGACTCGCAAGCAGATACTCTCTGAGATCAGAGCCTATATCATAATGACTTTCGGTCTTACGATATATGCTTTTGCGTGGATTGCCATAATTACTCCTGCCAAATTCATCGGCGGCGGCATTCCGGGTGTCAGTACCCTCATAGTGGAGGCCACCAACGGATTCCTTGAAATGGGTACCATCTATTTCGGCATCAACGCCATACTTCTGTTAGTGGCGCTGGTGGTCATAGGGCCTGCTTTCGGCATAAAGACAGTCTATGCCATGTGTTATATGTCACTGGCACTCTCTGTTCTGCCCAGCATCGTATCACCCGATCTGGTGGGCCTGCAAGACGACAAGCTGCTCTCGGCCATCCTCGGCGGCGCACTCTGCGGTCTGGGCATCGGCATATGCTTCAGTCAGGGAGGAAGCACCGGCGGCACCGACATCATAGCCATGATAGTCAACAAATATCACAACGTAAGCCTCGGCAAAGTGATAATGTTGTGCGATGTGATCATCATAGGCTGCTCTTTCTTCATTTATCACAACATTTCGGCAATAATTTACGGTTATGTAACGTTGGGATTAACAGGATATACCATAGACGCCGTGTTGCAGGGTAACCGCCAGTCGTGCCAGCTCATGGTCATATCGAAAAACTATCCTCAGATTGCCGACACGATAGTAAGCAACGCCCACCGCGGAGTGACCGTGCTCGACGGCTCGGGATGGTACACCAAAAACCCGCAAAAGATACTCATGATCTTCTGCCGCCGCAACGAATCGACCGCAATATGCCGTATAATCAAAGAGAAAGACCCCGACGCCTTCATCTCTAATGCGGCAATATCGGGCGTTTACGGCAACGGTTTTGAAAACCTGAAGCTAAAGCAGAAACAATAAACATTACACGATGAATATAACCGGACGCGATAAGATATCCATCGCCACTATAATATTGAGCCTTGCGACCATAACCATCACACTGTTATATCGTCACGGCATTTTCGGTGTGGAGGTCGACTTCAACAAGCCGGTCAAAGAGCTCGAGACACGGGTGCCCGAATACCTTTACGGCATCAGGATAGACTCGCTCAACGTCACTTCAGAGACCGTACAGAGCGGACAGACATTCTCCAAGATACTCGACAGTTACGGTTGCAGTGCCCGCACTATCGACCAGGTGGTGCGCAAGTGCGGCGGTGTCTTCGACCTGCGTCAGTTGCGCGAGGGTAACCAATACACGGTGCTGACCACCATGGACAGCCTCTCCAAGCTGCAATACATCATATATGAGAGCTCCATGCGCGACTATATAGTCTTCTGCTTCAAAGACACCATTACCATACATGCGCAACAAAAGCAGATAGAGACACGCCGCCGCATGGCCTCGGCAACCATAGAAAGCTCGCTTTGGAACGCTGCCGTCAACGCGGGCATGAACGGCACGGTGGCCATGAACCTGGCCGATGTATATCAGTGGAGCATAGACTTTTACGCCATACAGCCGGGCGACTCGTTCAAGGTGATATATGACGAACTGTTCATCGACAACAAAAGCGTGGGCGTGGGCACCATATGGGGTGCCATATTCAACCACAACGGCAAAAACTATTATGCCATCCGCCACGAATATACCGAAAAAGGCATACGCCAACAGGGTTACTGGGACGAAAAAGGACGCTCGCTCAAAAGCGCTTTCCTCAAAGCGCCGCTCAAATATTCGCGCATAAGCTCCAAATTTTCAAACTCACGCCTTCACCCCGTGTTGCGCATACGCCGTCCGCACCACGGCGTCGACTATGCCGCCCCAAAAGGCACACATGTGCATGCCATATCCAATGGCGTGGTGACCCACAAATATTATGAACGCGGTGGCGGCAACGTGCTCAAGATAAAACACTCGCGCGGCTATGTGTCAGGCTATCTGCATCTTAGCGGATATGCAAAAGGCATCAAGAAAGGCTCACAAGTCAAGCAGGGCGACCTTATAGGCTATGTCGGCAGCACCGGCATATCGACAGGTCCTCACCTCGACTTCCGCATTTGGCACCACGGCCGTCCCATCGACCCTCTCAAAATGACGGATATCAAAGGCGAAGACATAAGCAAAGCCCAACGCGCCGGTTTCGAGGCAGTCAAAACCAAGATAATGAAAGAACTTGAGGGAGAAGAGTATCACACCCCGTCGGCAGACGCTCCCAAGGGTCAGATGCCCGACCTGTTCAAAGCGGTTATGATAAATAAATGATCCGAAAGGAGGCGAAAGATGAATCAGGACACAGAAACAGACATGGATTGCATGCCGTCAAACGACATGGATAAAAGAATAGTTGACTTTCTGAGTAAACACCATGTGGCGACCCTCGCCACTTTCAGAAGGGATTATTCGCCCTATTGCTGTAACATCTTTTACGCTTACGACCCTAAGGAACACACTCTTACCTTCTCGTCCGACTCGGCGACGGCCCATGTGGCACACTTCACACTAAACGACCGCGTGGCCGCCTCTGTCGTGGTCGAATCTAAGGTGATAGGCATGTTACGCGGCACCCAGCTCACAGGACGCATAATAAAGCCCGAAGACGAAATGCTCAAGGAGGCCCGCAAACGTTACCTCAAACGCTTCCCCTTCGCTGCCGCCATACCCATCGAATTATGGATTATGGTAATAGAGACGGCCAAACACACCGACAACAGGCTCGGCTTCGGCAAGAAGCTGATGTGGGACAGATACAGTATTTTTCCGCGGAGCTGGTGATGTCAACACCGCGCCAATGGCTTGAAACGGACGAATGCCGCCACCTATGCACTCACAGCCAAGAGGTGAACAATATCATGGCAAACCACACGCAAGACTAAATGACTGAGGCACACTCACATAGAAAAGTGATAATAACGGGAGCCACCGGCATGGTGGGCTCGCACTTGGTGTGCCATCTGCTAAAATGCGGCTATCACAACATCACAGTGCTCTCACGCACCAAAGAGTCTCTCGGCAAGCTGGCCTCGACCATGATGCACTTCGGCCTGGGCGACCTGTACCCCACCCTCGAGTGCCTGATAATGCCGCTCATGTCGCTCGACAACCTCAAAGAGGCCTTTGCGGGCCACGACCTGCTCTTCAACTGCGCTGCCGACATATCGTTTGCCGGCGGACAAAGCCAGATAACCGCCAACCGCGACATAGCATACGCAACGGCACAGGCGGCACTGGAAAGCGGCATAAGCCTGGCCGTGCACGTCAGCTCCATAGCCTCGTTACACGCCAAAGAGGCTCCCGAGCTTACCGACGAAAACGACGATTTCGACACCATGGCCGGCAAGTCGTCATACGCGATAAGTAAATTTTTGGCCGAGAACGAATTCTGGAGGGTAAGCCAAGCAGGATTGCCGGTCATCGTGGTCAACCCCTCGGTAATCTTGGGTGGCGGACGATGGAACAAAGGCGCCTTGCCGGCCTATGAGGCAATGGTGCGCCGCGGTGTCCCCTCTGTCGCCGGAGGCACAACAGGATATGTCGCCATCTGCGACGTTGCACGTGCCATGGAACAGCTTAGCCGCACACCCGAAGCCATCGGCAAACGGTTCATACTGTCGGCCGACAACCTGTCCTTAAACGAGATGTGGCAACTTATTGCCGAGACATTAGACGTAAAAAAACCTATGGTGACACCCATGTTCATGGTGTCGGCACTCTATAACATCCTTAAGATAAGCGAACGGTTAGGCATTCGGTCGAGGCTGCAATCGCCTCACGTCGAGTCTCTTCGCCACCGCCACCTCTATGACGGCACCAAGATATGCCGCCTCTGCGATTTCGAGTACACGCCGTTACGCAAGGCTCTGCCCGACATGCTCGGCTGGTGACCCCCGCCTGCGTCCCTGCCGTACCACCCTGACCCGTCGCGCCACACCATCGCCCCCGCATCACGCCATGCACCCCGGTCGCGCCAACCTATCATCCCCTCGCCAAACCCATCCAATACTCCCGCACCATCCTCCCACATCGTGCCCACAACACGCCCCTTACCACTAAAAAACAAAGCCCACAACTCACAACAAGCTGCAGGCCATATAAATGATCCATTCAAGGAACTAATCCATCTTAAGCACGGCGAGGAAAGCCTCTTGCGGCACCTCCACATTACCCACCTGGCGCATCCTTTTCTTGCCTTTCTTCTGCTTTTCGAGCAACTTACGCTTACGCGATATATCGCCGCCATAACACTTGGCAGTGACATCCTTACGCACGGCCTTGACGGTCTCACGGGCAATTATCTTGGCCCCAATTGCGGCCTGTATGGCTATGTCAAACTGCTGACGCGGTATCAGCTCCTTGAGCTTCTCGCACATCTTACGCCCGAAATCATAGGCGTGGTCGCGGTGTATGAGCGACGACAAGGCGTCGACACCGTCGCCGTTAAGCAATATGTCGAGCTTTGACAACACCGACTGCTTGTACCCCGACGGATGGTAATCGAACGAGGCGTAACCGCGCGATATGCTCTTGAGCTTGTCGTAAAAGTCGAAGACAATCTCGGCCAACGGCATCTCGAATGTCACCTCCACACGGTCAGTGGTTATGAACGACTGGTTTTTGAGTGTGCCGCGCTTATCTATGCATAACTTCATGACCGCACCGAGATACTCGGCCTTGGTTATCACCTGAGCCGTTATGTAAGGCTCCTCTATGTAATCGATCAGTGTCGGCTCCGGCAATCCGGAGGGGTTATGCACATCTATCACCTCGCCCTTTGTGGTGTGCACCTTGTAAGATACGTTGGGCACGGTGGTTATCACATCCATGTCAAACTCGCGATACAGGCGCTCCTGTATTATCTCCATGTGCAACAGGCCGAGAAAGCCGCAACGGAAGCCGAAGCCGAGAGCCAACGACGACTCTGGCTCGAATGTCAGCGAGGCATCGTTAAGGCGCAACTTCTCGAGCGAGGCGCGCAGGTCTTCATACTGGTCGGAGTCGGTGGGATATATGCCGGCAAAGACCATGGGTTTGACCTCCTCGAAACCGGCTATCGCAGTCAGACACGGACGTGCGGTGTGTGTTATGGTGTCGCCCACCTTGACATCTATAGAGTTTTTGATGCCCGATATGATGTAACCCACATCGCCCGATTTGATCATGTCACGTGGTGTCATCTTAAGCTTAAGCACACCTATCTCGTCGGCGTCATACTCGCTGCCGGCATTGAAAAACTTGACGTGGTCGCCGCTCTTGATGGTGCCGTTCATAACGCGGAAATAGGCTATGATTCCACGGAACGGATTGAACACCGAGTCGAATATGAGGGCCTGCAAAGGGGCGTCATCGTCGCCTTCGGGTGCTGGTATGCGCTCCACGATAGCTTCGAGAACGGCCTCGACACCCTCCCCCGTCTTACCCGATGCGGCCAGTATCTCATCGCGGCTGCAACCGAGCAGGTCGACAATCTGATCTTTCACCTCGTCGACCATTGCGGCCGCCATGTCTATCTTGTTGAGCACGGGTATTATCTCCAAGTCGTGCTCGAGCGCAAGATAGAGGTTGGATATGGTCTGCGCCTGTATGCCCTGTGTGGCGTCGACCACCAGCAAGGCACCCTCGCACGAGGCAATGGCCCGCGACACCTCGTAAGAGAAGTCGACATGCCCCGGGGTGTCTATCAGGTTGAGCACATAAGGCTCGCCTTTATAGTTATAGTCCATCTGTATCGCATGGCTCTTGATGGTTATGCCCTTCTCGCGCTCAAGATCCATATCGTCGAGCACCTGAGCCTGAGCCTCGCGCTCCGACACCGTTTTGGTCACCTCCAACAGACGGTCGGCCAATGTGCTCTTGCCGTGATCGATATGGGCAATGATACAGAAATTTCTTATCCTCTTCATTCTATGAAATTAAAATGCAAAAATACGATTATCCGCCAAGACAAACAAATAAATCTGCCTCACCCCGAAATACCCGCTTACACAAGACATCCCCCCTCGCATAAAGCCGCCGGCACTCACCCGAAGACGCCCATACCCCAATCAGCCCCTTCACAAGACCACCGCAAATGCCGTCAAACCACAATGTTGAACAGCTCGTCCACATAAGGCACCACCTGCGAGACATTCTCTTGCAGACAATAGGCCACATCGTTCTGCAACCCTCTGTCCATTATGTAATTATAATGCATGCAATATTTGAGACCCTCTCTCAGGTCGTGCCTATAGAGGACATACACGTCGCGCATGGTACGGGCAATGTCAGACAGGAAGAGGTCGGGCTGCGCCCGGAGCATCAGATCGGCAATCATACCCGCACACAAAGCGTCCTCGAGGGTATAGTTATCTTCACGCCCCGAGCACACCAACACCACATCACGACCATCCAAGGCCACACGCTCGGCCACTGCGCGCGCATTGAGCACGGCTCCTATATATATACGATGGGCGGCTCTGGCATTGTTAATGGCGCGAGTGCCGTTGGTTGTGGTAAATATCACCGTTGCACCCTTGACATCGGGCCCTGTGTATGACTCCGGAGAATTGCCCTTGTCAAACCCCTCCACGCGCACCGTGTTACGCTCGCCACCTATCAAGGCACATTGACCTCTCTGGGCAAGCGATTTGCGCATGCGGAACGCCTCTTCGACATTCACAACGGGTATCATGCGCGCCACCCCGGCACCCATTGCCGCCACAATGACAGAAGTGGCCCTGAACACATCTATCACGACACAATTTTTATGCAACACACGCTCAGGCGTGACATCTGCCGCAGATATACATGCGTCGATTCTCATTGGTTACCATCCGTTTTTTATACAAACAACCACCCCACCTAACACCACCCACCGCCACACACCTCCCATTCAAAAAAGCCGCCCCTGAAAACAACATCCATCTTCAGACAGCCCGCCACAAGCCGACAACAGCCGCTAAACCACGGCTCCCCACCATCAAAAGCCTCAGTCTCACACTCTTCCCGACACGACGCCCTTCCCCGTCACTTTATACGCGTAAACATACGGTTAAAGCGTATGTTGGCAGGGAAACTCTTGTCCTTGTCGGTACTGAACAATATGAACCAGGCGCGCCCCACCACATGATCTTCGGGCACGAAACCGAAATACCTCGAATCCAACGACTGATGGCGGTTATCGCCCATCATGAAATAGTAATTCATCTTAAAGGTGTACGAATCGGCCTTCTGTCCGTTTATGTATATATCGCCACCACGCACCTGCAAGTCATTGCCTTCGTAATTCCTTATCACTCTGCAATATAAAGGAAGATTGTCTAGGTCTAAAGCTATGGTGACACCCTTTTGCGGCACCCACAACGGACCGAAGTTGTCGACCGACCAACGATAACGAGTTGTGTCGTGGGGGAATATGTCGGGGTCAACCTCTTTCATAACCGCACGCCTGACCGTCTCGGCACGTCCAGAGGCCACAAGATCATCATACTGCCCGCGATAAAGAGGCACTTGCCACACCTTGTAAAAATCGTTATACCCTATCTCGTCGCGCCTCACACCCAGCGACATGAAATAGTCGAGGTTAAGGCTTTTGCCCGTCACATTGTAAAATACTTCGGCATAAGGCTCTAACGCCACACTGTCGCCGTTGACGAACAGATTGCCGTCACGCAACTGCAACGTGTCGCCATGTATGGCCACCGCCCGCTTGATGTAATTGTCGCGTTTGTCGACAGGATGCACCATTATGTCGCTCTGACGCAACACCTCACGGCGGCCATATATGCGCTCGAGCTGATAGAAGTTACTCTGCGGCGATATGAGCGCCACCGTGTCGCCCTCGGGGTTGTTGAATACCACCACATCGCCTCTTTCGAGCGTATCGAGCCCGCGCAATCTTTTATAGGGACGCCTTATCCACTCGAGATAAGACTTTTTTGTGTGGTCAAACGGGCTTACGTTGTGTATGAAAGGCATCGCCAGCGGCGTATTTGGCATCTTGGGCCCGTATGCCACCTTGCTGACCCCGAGGCAGTCGCCTATAAGCAGCGTCTTCTCCATAGAGCCTGTGGGAATGACATACATCTCGACGAAATATGTGCGTATGAGCGTGGCGGCCACAACGGCAAACACAATGGCCTCAACCCACCCCATCACCGAACGATAGGCGCCATTGTCACGCTTTCGCTCGAGATGCCGTCTCCAGAACAGACGGTAAAGGTTGCGCGATATGTATATGTCGAATATGACCAAAAGGCCGAGCAGCATCCACGGCGAACGCCCCCACACCACAAACCACAACACATATATCAGCGACACGACAGAAAATCGCACCCATCTGTTTCTGTAAACCTCCTGCAACTTACTCATAACAACCGCTGGTAAAAACCGTTAAAACTCCATCAGGTCATCCATTCCGAACACCCCTTTTTTGCCGGCCAGAAACTCCGCCGCCAGCACCGCACCCAGGGCGAAACCCTCTCGTCCCTTGGCCATGTGCTCCATGCGTATCGAGTCGACAGGGCTTTCCCATGTCACGGTGTGCGTACCCGGAACAATGCTCCGGCGTATGCCTAAAACCTCCAACTCGTCGGGCTCCGTGGTGGTGTGACCCACCCACCGGCTCTTGCGGTCAACCGACTCCAACACACCCTCGGCAAGCGTCACCGCCGTGCCGCTGGGAGAGTCTTTCTTGGCCGTGTGATGCACCTCCTCTATGGTGACGTCATATTGGGGATAGGCATTCATCATGCGTGCGAGCATGCGGTTTATGCGGAA
Source organism: uncultured Rikenellaceae bacterium (assembly GCA_947054185.1). Classification (GTDB taxonomy): domain Bacteria; phylum Bacteroidota; class Bacteroidia; order Bacteroidales; family Rikenellaceae; genus CASDZP01. Next base: position 24,841 of record CAMRVW010000004.1, read on the forward strand.
AAACAGGTTGACCCCTATGCTGTAATTAGAGGCGTAAAAAAGAGCCGACCCGCACTCCCGGCACACCTGCACGGCCTGGTCAAAACGGTCGAGCCATGCCGTTGTGCCGCACACCACTGGCACCCCGGCCCGCATGGACTTCACCACATTGTCAAAGGCCGTGTCGGGAGTGGAAAACTCAATGGCCACATCTATGCCGCGCATCTTGTCGGCGCATATATCACAGGCGTTGTCGGCATCTATTATCAGCGACACGTCATGCCCGCGCTCTATCAATATACGCTCTATGGCATGACCCATTTTGCCGTATCCTATAAGTGCAATATTCATAATTTTATCAAAAAAATTTATACCTTTGCAAAGGTAATAAAAATCCCACGATGTCCCGTTATTTTTTGGAACTTTCATATCGCGGCACCCTCTTCAACGGCTGGCAGACACAAACGGACGGCGGCTCCGTTCAGCAGGAGGTCGAGCGGGCCCTGTCGGCCTTGCTGCGCGCAGACACCCCCGTTGTGGGAGCGGGACGCACCGACAGCGGTGTACACGCCTCGTTTTACGTGCTTCACTTCGACACCGACAACGACGCCAAGGTATCGTCTCCCGACTTTGTCTATCACCTCAACTGCGTGTTGTGCCACGACGTCTCGGCCCTGAGGGTCTATAGAGTGAACGACAAGGCCCACGCCCGCTTCGACGCCATATCGCGCCAATACAAATACTATATATGCACCGCCAAAAACCCGTTCATGCGCGGCATAACCACCTTTTACCGCGGGCCTCTCGACATTGAGCTCATGAACACGGCGGCCCGAACGCTGCTGCACACCAGCGACTTCACCAGCTTCGCCAAGCTCGGTTCAGACAACAAGACCAACCTGTGCCGCGTCACCGAGGCCCGCTGGCGTCGTTCGGGCGACATTGTGCTCTTCACCATCACGGCCGACCGCTTCTTGCGCAACATGGTGCGTTCCATCGTGGGCACACTGCTCGATGTGGGACGCGGCAAGCTGACACCGGAGGGTTTCGCCCGCATCATAGAACGACGCGACCGATGCGCCGCAGGCACCTCGGCACCGGCAGAGGGGCTGTATCTGAGCGACATACGTTACAACAAAACACAAGTCATGCCATGAAGATAATATGTATCGGTCAAAACTATAAGGCCCACAACGCCGAAATGGCCCGCAGCGAGCAACCCTCAGAGCCTGTCTTCTTCCTCAAACCAGACACGGCACTGCTGCGTAACAACGACCCGTTTTACATACCCTCGTTCACCGACGAATGCCATTATGAAGCCGAGCTGGCAGTCAAGATAAACCGTGTGGTCAAGGCCATTGACGAACGTTTCGCCCGCCGCTGTTACGACGAGGTGGCCGTTGGCATCGACTTCACCGCCCGCGACCGTCAACGCCAATGCAAGGCCGCCGGGCTGCCGTGGGAGATATGCAAGGCTTTCGACAAATCGACCCCCGTGCCCAACAGCTTCTTAAGGCTCGATGAACTGGGCGGCGACATAAACAACCTCCGTTTCGCCCTCGACATCAACGGACAAAGGGCACAAGAGGGCTTCTCGGGCGACATGATCTTCCCGGTCGACAAGATAATATCATACGTCTCGCACTTTGTCACGCTTAAGATAGGCGACATAATCTTAACGGGCACTCCGGCAGGTGTCGGCCCGGTAAAGATAGGCGACATGCTCACCGCCTCTCTCGAAGGCCATGTGATGCTCGATTTCGAGGTGAGGTGACAGGGCCAACGCCTTTCAAAAAGCACACGTAAGGCAAGATAGCGACAATCACCAAGCCCACGACACAAAAAAGACGACACAACCGTTACGAAATAAAACTAAAAAAGATAAAGCCATGTTTACCAACGTAAAAGTAAGCGACAGAATTTACCACTTGGGCGTCAACGATCGCCGCAAACACCTGTTTGAAAACCTGTGGCCGTTACCTAACGGCGTGGCATACAACAGTTACCTCATAGTTGACGACAAGACCGCCCTGATGGACACCATAGAGATGGGCTCCGACAGAAACTTCATATCGTCCGTCGAACGGCTGCTCGGCGGCAAAGAGCTCGACTATCTTGTAATCAACCACATGGAGCCCGACCACTCGGGCGAGATAGACGCCGTAATAACCAGATGGCCCAACGTGCGCATCGTCGGCAACGCCAAGACATTCGGCATTCTGAAAAACTATTACAGTCACAACGCCGACTCTATAATAGAGGTGAAAGACGGCGACACCCTCTCGCTGGGTCACCACTGCCTGAAGTTCGTACTCACTCCGTGGGTGCACTGGCCCGAGACCATGATGTCTTACGACCTCACCGAAAGCATACTATTCTCGGCCGATGCTTTCGGCTCGTTCGGCACCCTCGACGGCGGCATATTCGACGACGAGATAAACTTCGACTATTACATAGACGACATGCGCCGTTATTACTCCAACATAGTGGGCAAATACGGAGGCATGGTGCAGAAGGCATACGCCAAGCTCGATGGCGTCGACGTGAAGACCATATGCCCTCTTCACGGCCCCATCTGGCGCACCGACCCCGGTCGCGTACTGGCCCTATATGACAAATGGAGCCGTCAGGAGTCTGACAAGGCCGTGGTGGTCATATTCGCATCGATGTATGGCAACACCGAGCTTATGGCCGATTACATAGCACGTCGCATCTGCGAAGCCGGCGTCAAAGACATACGCGTATATGACGCATCCAAAACCCACCCCTCATATCTCATAAGCGAGGTGTGGCGCGCCCGCGGCCTGGTATTGGGCAGCTGCGCATACAACGGATACATGCACCCCTCCATGGAGCGCCTGACCACCGAACTGACACATTACGGTATCAAAGACAAGGTGCTCGGCCTGTTCGGCTCTTACAGTTGGAACGGCGGCGGCGTACGCAACCTCAAATGCTTCGCCGAGACCGCCTCGCTCCCTCTTGTGGCCGAAGCTGTCGACATGCCCGGCAAACCCGATGCCGATAAACTGGCCGCATGCGACGCCATGGCAGCAGCAGTGGCGGCAGCAGTGCTGGAATAACATCCCCTGACAACACAACAGACTAACCATGAAAGAGATAACAACAGGCCTTACTCACACCTCCACCGTCACGGTCACGCACGATCTGACGGCGGAGGCAATGGGCTCGGGAGACATGCCCGTATTTGCCACCCCCGCAATGGTCGCGCTCATGGAGAATGCCGCCATGCTCGCCGTGGCACCCGCACTGGGCGACGAACTGACCACGGTGGGAGGCCGCATCGACGCCTCGCACCTCAAAGCCTCGCCACAGGGCGCCGCCATATCGGCACACGCCACCCTCACAGCCATAGAGGGCAAGAAACTGTCTTTCGAGATAGTGGCACAAGAGGGCGACACGATAATAGGCAAGGCCACCCATCTGCGCTTTGTCGTCGAGCGCGAGAGGTTTCTCAAAAACACCACCGCCGGGACCGCCGCAAAATAATGCGTGGCAAACCGGGCAGACGACAACCGCATAAAACAACCCGTGCGGAACACCCGACGAAACGACCGACACCAACCGTCCGCACAACAACACCTTGCAGTCAACGTATCTGCAAACGACTATAACCGAACTTATTGCAGATGCCTGACGGCGCAAATCACATCGACACACAACATGAAAAAGCTGCTTTTGCTCATAATGTCGGCAGTGATCGTCTCACCGCTCAATGCCGCCGAAAAAGAACCCTCACGCTTCGACCGCTTCTTCACCGAGGGCACCATGCGCATCAACCTGCAACACTGCGGTGATGCCACCTCTGAGGAGTACTTCCTTGAAGACATAGTACGCGATTCTTATTGGGGCGGATCGAAAAAATACCTCATAGACACTCTCGGTTACGGATTCCAACACCTGCGTGTCTATGATGCGGCAACAGATTCGCTCATATACTCACGCGGATATTGCACCATCTTCAACGAATGGCAGGCCACTCCGCAGGCGCAGACAACACGTAAAAGTTATCCCGAGAGCGTCATCCTGCCATACCCCAAGGCCGCGGTGCGCGTCGAGATAACAGCCCGCGACAAAAGCCGCAACGAAAAGCGCATATTCAGCCACACGATAGACCCGTCAGACTATCAGATAGTGCGTCCGCAAGAGCGATACGAGACTTTCGACGTCATCTATAACCGCCCCAGCGACAAAGCCATAGACATCGCCATACTGAGCGAGGGTTACACCGCCGACCAAAAAGAGCTCTTCGAGCAGAACTGCCGCGAGTTTGCCGAGGCAATACTCTCGTTCTCGCCGTTCAAGGAAAACCGACGCCGCTTCAACTTCCGCGCCGTGTGGGTGCCGTCAAAGGAGAGTGGCGTGAGCATGCCGGGCGAGAATTACTGGCGCAACACCGCCTTAGGCGCACGTTTTTACACCTTTTACAGCGAGCGTTACCAGATAGTCAACGACTTCCGGCGTGTGCGTCAGGTGGCCGCCGCCGTGCCTTACGACTATATCTATATACTCAGCAACTCGCAAAAATATGGCGGTGGCGGCATATACAACTTTTACGGCATAAGCTCGGCAGCCGACCCGTCAAACCACCTCAAGGTGTACGTACATGAGTTTGCCCACCTCTTCATGGGCCTGGCCGACGAATATGTCGGAGGCGCCGAAGAGGGTCTTTACGACCTTAGCGTGGAGCCGTGGGAAGAGAATATCACCACCCTCAAAGAGTTCGACAAAAAGGCCTGGAGCCGCATGATAGACGACAAGACCCCTGTGCCCACCCCCGCAGAAAAGCGATATGAAAACACTCTGGGCGTATTCGAGGGCGGCGGATACAACGAAAAAGGCATCTATCGGCCGGCCATGAAGTGCCTCATGAACAGCTTCGGCGGCGTGGAGGAGTTCTGTCCCGTATGCAAGGCGGCCTTAAGCAAAACCATCCGTACGCTGTCGGAATAACAGCCCCCATGCTTACAGGTTCCGGCTCCTCGTCGATTTGATGCCACTATAGTGCGGGCTGCGTTACTTACACCTCGGACGGTTTGCAAAATCGAAATATTTGTATTATTTTTAATGCAACATTATTTTGATTAAAATAAAACGAACAGCCATGGAACTCATATCATTCAACGAATTGCGCCGCATCAAAAACAGCCTGCCTCCGGGAAGCACCGAGCGCATTGCCCGAGAGCTTAACATCGACGCAGAGACCGTTCGCAACTATTTCGGCGGCACCAACTATAAAGACGGCCACTCGGTGGGCCTGCACATAGAAAAAGGACCTGACGGAGGCCTCGTCAAAATAGACGATCCCACCATCCTTAACTGCGCCAAACGCATCTTAGGCGAGATGTGACCAATGTTTTGATTGGCTATAACTGCCTCCGGCGGCCCTTCCGGGGGAGGGGTCACGGAGGGGTCTCGGCCCCCCCTTTTGAGATTTTTGAGGACAGACTAAGGTACAAGTACAAAAACAGGAGTAAAGGTGTTGCGACCGTGGTCTCACACCTTTACTCCTGTTTTTCGTTTTCAGCCCTGAGGCTGAATGCCTAAAGGATATCAAACATGGGCCACGACCGCTTGCGGAAAGGTGTGGAAGACATGGCGGCAGACAAAAGTGGGACAATGACGGCAAAACATAAAGGAACACCCCGCCGCCACTTGTCCCTTTAGTCCCGGCAGGCACGGTCTGAGTGTAATGAAACCGAAAACTATTCCTTATCCTCGGCATAACGAAGTGACGCCGTAATCACAAATTCCTTGTGAACGGGCCGATGAACAAGGCCCGAGCGGCCCGGAGCCTCCCCCTAACGGAGGGCCGTACTCCGATAAGCAATATATGCCGCAGTGAATTAGGCGGAGGAAGTGAAACGCCTGACTTTCCCGCCTCTGCTCTCCGCAGGCCCCGTCCCGCTCTCCATCACGCCCAAAGCACGTCATCTCACGCAACCCGCCCCGGCAGGCTATCAAAAAGGTGTCCGTGACACCCAAAGTAT
>CAMRVW010000005.1 GCA_947054185.1 uncultured Rikenellaceae bacterium
GGGGTCCGAGACCCCTCCCCCGGAAGGGCCGCCGGAGGCAGTTCCCGCAAAATAAACAACAGTTCTCGCGACATAAACGGCAGTACCGGCAACATAGCCGCAGTTCCCGCACCCCAATACGACGCAATTTCAATAAAAAAGGCGACCCGACAAGGGTCGCCTTTTTTATTGTTCGGAACCTTAGTCGCCGAAGCAGATGCCGACACCTTTGGCGGTCTCGACTATGTCGGAGTTGGGGTTTACGAAGTTCATTTTGCCAATGGCATCGGTGAGGGGTACGCTTATGATGTCGGGATGCCTGTACGACACCATCTTGCCGAACTCGCCTCTCTTGACCAACTCGAATGCCTTGACGCCGAACTGTGTTGCAAGCACACGGTCGTAAGCGATGGGCACACCACCACGCTGGAGGTGTCCGAGAATGGTCTCTCTGACGTCGCCGCTGTCGAAGCCGGCAGCCTTTATCGCGCGGCTCACCTCGTAAGCCACACCACCTAAGCGGGCATTCTCATAGCCGACCTCGGTTGCGATATGCGATGTCTCGGTACCTTCAATGGGTTTCGCACCCTCGGCCACCACAATGATGGCAGAGCCGCGACCCTTCTTGTAACGCGATTTGAGCTTGGTCACCACCTTGTTGACATCATACGGTATCTCGGGTATCAGACACACGTCGGCACCACCGGCGATTGCGGCATGAAGAGCAATCCAGCCCGTATGGCGACCCATGACCTCGAGTATGAAGGTACGGTTGTGCGATGCGGCCGTTGTCACGAGCTTGTCTATCGCGTCCGTGGCTATCTGTACGGCGGTCTGGAAACCGAAGGTGAGGTCTGTTGCCGAAAGGTCGTTATCTATGGTTTTGGGCACACCGACAATGTCGAGCCCTTGTTCGAACAATTTCTGAGAGAGGCGCTGCGAGCCGTCACCGCCGATGCTTATGACAGCGTCAACCCCCATGAACTGGAGTTTGCGAATCATCTCCTCCGAACGGTCGACATATTCCCACTCGCCTGTGTGTTTGTTGAATACCGGCCAAGCGAAGGGTCCCCCTTTGTTGGTCGTTTCTATGATGGTGCCACCCTGATAGTGGATTCCGGCCACCGTCTTTTCGTCAAGCATCTTGATCTCAGTGGGTTCCCAGAGGATGCCGTTATAGGCCTGGATGCTTCCGAGCACTTCCCATTCCTCGTTGTCCTGAGCCGCCCTTTTGACAATACCGCGAATCACGGCATTCAAACCGGGGCAGTCACCACCACTGGTTGAGACTAAAATTCGTTTCATCAGTTAAATGTTATTTTCGATAAATTGGATCTAACTCCAAGATTTACAATGGTAAAACATCCTGTAAGGCACTATTCCCCACCATAAATCGGGCATAAAGGTACTATTTTTTCTCAAAGCGGCAAAAAAAATGCCATAAACTTGCATCGCGTCGTTACGAAAATTGTCAGCATGAATGTCAATGCTCCGTCCGGTCTCGGCACATCAATCTTCGAACCACAAAAACGTCAAAGCACATAATGCCGCTTCAAAAAGCCTAAGCCATCCTGACGCCGCCGGAGGTACGCCCCCTGCGATGATATACGCTTATGGCAAAATAGAGCGCGACATATACGGCTAAAGAGATGTTTTTTCTGCGCTTCTCGGCTTTTATGATCTGTCGGGGAGCCTTGCCGCATATCCCGGGTATGTCAGACAACATGTTGCGCTTGGCCACTATCGTGCCCTCGTCGAGCAACATAAGACCGCATTTACTGCGCACCATCGACTTTAGCTGCGTCTGGTCCATGTTAAGACATAATATGTCGTCTCCGACAGCACGGCTCACCTGAGCGATGTCGAGCTGTGTCACCACAACCGTTCTTACACCGCATGCGGCATCTGCGCGCAAACGCTCCATGTTCTTTATGAATGGCTGTTTTTGAGCCTCTTTCAGCGAACGCACCACCACCAATGCGGTGTAACCCTTTGCCGATAAAATGTCGTCGCCATGCTCTGCCCCGGCCCGGTCAACGGCCGAAAACGATATTATCTTGGGCGTGTAACCCTCTCTTACAACCTCTGTTACGGTGTTGAGATACTCCCACTTGGTGTCGTCATACCATGTGGTGTCGCTTATTTCGAACAACTGCTCGGCTCCCGTGAGCCTGTTGCGATAGAGCAGCCTTGTGCTATGTTCGCCCTTGTCGGCACCATCGGGTATCGACATGGCCGCCCTTATGTCGGTACCCTCGCCATAAGGCAGAAAGTCGGTTAACGGCAGGTCGACAGAGGCATATATGGGAAGTGCGAGCGACCACAACGCCAGCATCAGAGCGGTGGGAAGATCGCGCGGCGACACCTTGCCCGGAACGCCGCGCGACAAAAACAATATCACCGCAAACGGCATTATAATCAAGTTCTTGGCAAATGTTTCGCCGTTGCCTAAGGTTATGAAATCGCCGAAACATCCGCAGTCGTTCACCGGTACGAAACGCCATATCGCAAAGGTGAGCAGTGTGAAGAAGCACATGAACAAAAGCGTTGCCCAGGCTGTCAGTCGCTTGTATATGCCCAACGCCAGCATGACACCTATGAACAACTCGGCCGCCGGCATCACGATAGATAACGGCAAGGCCAACGGCTCCAAGCCTCCCACTCCGAAGGCATGAAAATACTCGGCAAACTTTATCTGCGAACCGGCAGGGTCAACCCATTTGGTAAATCCCGAAAAGATGAAAACCAATGAGAGCACCGCCCTCGATATATATACCGTGTAACGATTCCTTATGATCATAAGCTGTCATGTATTAAGTAAGTGAGCCTGTGCAATTACCGCCCAATCGAACCCCCAACCGATCAAAAAAACAGCTCCATTGCCCCTAAAAAGAACTCCCCCGAAAAGTCCGTCTTCCCTATAAATTAAAAAAGCCGCCATCAAAGGCAGCCTCTTTGTTACTCGTCGTCATCGTCGTCATCGGCGATATCTTCTGCACCTTCGATGCTGTCATCGTCGTAATAGTCCTTCTCGTCGTCATCGTCGATGTTGTCGTCTATCTTGACGTCGACTTTTATAAGATAGTGAATGTCGTCCGTCTCTAAGTCGACAGCATAAAAAAAGTCTCCGGGCGCTTTGTCCACTCTTATCATCGCGTCCTGAAACCCGGCAGGATATGTCTTTCTCAGCATCTCTTTTAACTCTTCAGAGATGTTTTTGTAACTGACAACCAGGCGTTTTTTTGTGTTCATGTCTATGCTAAATAGTGCTTTTTGACTCTGTTTTACGGTGCAATAATACACAAAAAAAATAAATCGCAAATACTTTTGTAAAAAATATCAGAAATAAAAGTCTTATCTTTACACAATCGACAATCCCCGCCGGGCCATGGTTTGCCGGGAAATGTCGTCCATAGCCTTTTGAAACACAAAACGATGGATTCCAAACAAGAGATAAAAGAACGCATAGAGTGGCTTCGCAATGTCATAGAGAGGGAAAATCACCGCTATTATGTCCTTAACGACCCCGAGATAGACGACCGCGAGTATGACCGCATGATAGACGAGCTTAAAAGGCTCGAGAGCGCCCACCCCGAGTTTTACGATCCCTCGTCGCCCACCTTGCGTGTGGGCAGCGACATTGTTTCGGGCTTCGAGCAGCGTCCGCACCGTTATCCTATGCTTTCGCTATCAAATACATACGGCAGGGAGGAGCTTCTCGAGTTCGACTCACGCGTTCGTCGTCTCTCCGGCGTTACGCCCCGTTATGTCTGCGAGCTTAAGTTTGACGGCACCGCCATATCTCTGACATACGAAAACGGATTGCTCACAGGTGCGCTCACCCGTGGCGACGGCGTTGTGGGCGATGATGTCACGGCCAATGTGCGCACCATACGCTCCATTCCGCTCAGGTTGCACGGCGATTATCCGCCCATGTTCGAGATACGCGGCGAGATAATAATGCCTCACGCATCGTTCGAGCGCCTTAACCGCCAGCGTGAAGATATCGGCGAGCCACCATTTGCCAATCCGCGCAATGCCGCCGCCGGAACACTCAAACAGCAATCTTCGCAGGTGGTCGCCGAGCGGGGGCTTGACAGTTATCTCTATTACATTGCCGGTGACGACCTTGGCTTTGACTCTCACTATGAGGCGCTTACCCGTTGTCGCGACTGGGGTTTCAAGGTGTCGGAGCATATGAGGCGTTTCGACTCAATAGAAGAGGTGCTCGATTATATAACATATTGGGATACAGAACGCAAGAAGCTGCCGTACGATATCGACGGCATGGTTGTCAAGCTCGACGACCTGGCCGGACAACGCCGCATGGGCTTCACGGCCAAGGCGCCCAAGTGGGCCGTGGCCTATAAGTTCAAGGCAGAACGAGTGTCCACCACGCTTTTGAGCATCGACTATCAGGTGGGACGCACCGGCGCCGTCACCCCCGTTGCCAACCTCGAGCCCGTACGCCTGGCAGGCACGGTGGTGAAGCGAGCCTCGCTCCATAATGCCGACCAGATAGCCATACTCGACATACGCATAGGCGACACCGTCTATGTGGAGAAGGGCGGCGAGATAATACCCAAGGTGGTCGGCGTTGATGTGTCGGCACGAGGGGAGGGGAGTGTGCCGCTCGTTTATGTCGACCGTTGTCCCGTCTGCGGCACTCCTCTGATACGTCCCGAGGGCGAGGCGCGCCATTACTGCCCCAACACCGAGGGATGCCGCCCCCAGCAGGTGGGACGCATAATCCATTTCGTGAGCCGCGACGCCATGAACATAGAGGGGCTTGGCGACGAGCTTGTCGAGGCCCTTTACGATAATGATATGGTGCACGACTATGCCGATCTTTACGCTCTCTCGCGTCATAGCATAGCCTCTCTCGACCGCATGGGCGAACGCTCTGCCGATAATGTGGTGACAGCCATAGAAAATTCGCGCGACATGCCGTTGGGTAAGTTGTTGTTCGCCTTGGGAATACGTTTCGTGGGATCGACCACGGCCATGCGTCTTGCCGACGCTTTCGGCTCGGTCGACGCGCTTGCCGCCGCCTCTTACGACGAGCTGCTGGCGACCCACGATGTGGGCGACAAGGTTGCCATGAGCATACGCCGTTTTTTCGATTCGGCCCATAACCGTGCCATCATAGAGCGATTGCGTAACGCAGGCGTGAGCATGACGGCCCAAAAAAGAGAACGTCTCTCTGACATACTGGCAGGCAAAACCATTGTCATATCGGGCACATTCACACACCACACCCGCGAGGAGTATAAAAAGATGATTGAAGACCACGGCGGTAAAAACGGCTCTTCCATATCGGGCAAGACATCATGGGTGCTTGCCGGTGACAACATGGGGCCGGCCAAGCTCAAGAAAGCCGAGCAACTGGGCGTGGATATAATGGATGAGGAGCGATTCCTCCAAGTGATAGGAGGGTGATATGTTCCGACGCCTCAAGCAGATGTTGACCATGTCGCCGCCCGCCACATCAGGAGAGGTTGTGTGCGACGGTCAGCCGGTGTATTACTCCATAGTGCGCTCACGTCGTCGCACCATGTCGATAGTGATAAAACGATGCGACTGTTCTGTCTCCGTGCGTGTACCCGAGGGTACGTCAGATGATGTGTTGCGCGATTTTGTCGAGTCTAAGCGTGAGTGGATCGCCACACACCGTCGTAAGATAATGAACGACAACAGTCATCGTGTCATGCGTCGTTACGAAGAGGGAGCCACACACCTCTATCTCGGGCGCCATTATGTGTTGCGTCTGGTCATATCGCCGGCCGAGGGGGTCGAGCTCAAAGACAACGAGATGATAGTGTCGTTACGGAGTGTCGACCGTTGCGAACGCGTACTTTATGGCTGGTATGCCGCGCGTGCCGCCGAGGATGTGTTGGGCATGGCCCGTCCGCTCATACACCTATTCGCCGAGCGCACAGGTCGGCAGCCATCGGCGATAAAATTCGTGCGCGTGAAAAGCTATTGGGGGCAATGCAGCACCAATGGACTGATAAAGTTCAATATAGAACTCATACGAGCGCATAGGGAGTGCATCGAATATATCATCATACATGAGCTTTGCCACCTGGTGCATCACAACCACTCCCCGAAATTTCACAATCTGGTGGCATCATACATCCCCGACTGGAAACAACGCAAAGAACTGCTCGACGCGACAGTATCTTGCAGGTATTGAGCTTTTTGAACCGCTTGCGGACACACTGCGGTTAATGGTTTGCCGGTACTGCCTCCTTTAATGGTTTGCTGAAACTGCCGTTTTGTTTTGCGGGAACTGCCTCCGGCGGCCCTTCCGGGGGAGGGGTCACGGACCCCGTTTTGAGATATTGAGGACAAACTAAGGATAAAGTACAGATATGTCATAAATGTGTTTCGACATTCGTCTTACACATTTATGACATATCTGTTTTCGGCCCTTGAATTTTGTGTCTGAAGGATATCAAACAGGGGCATAACCACTTCGCAGAAGAGTGCAATAGTAATGCGGCAAACAAAAGTGGGGCAGTGCGGCAAAATATAAAGGGACGTGCTCGCAACATTCCCCCCTGTTAGTTCCGACACCGCGGTCTGAGCGTAACGAAAACCGCACAGCATTCCAAAACCTCTCCGCCCGTCTAACCACTTCATACAGCCAAGCCCTCCTGCCTTAGTCCACCTTAACCCGGCAGGCGCGGTCTGAGTGCAACGAACCCCGCACACTCTTCTTTATGAACGGGACGACCCAAGGAGTCCCGAGCGGCCCGAAGCCTCGCCCAACGGAGGGCCGCACACCGCAGAGCATTCCAAGACCTTACCACACCTAATTACTTTTCGCCATCCCCTGACCTCCACGTTGTGCCCTCCGCAGGCTCCGTTCCGCTCTCCGTCAGGCTAAAAGCACACTCCCCACTCTCCACACCCTCGAATCCGCACCCCATGAGGCCGACCTGCGGTCGGCCCGCTCTCTCTTGCCGCTATTTTACCGTTCTGATTATTGTTTTCTGTCCTGCTTACGCACCCTTTCCGCGAGTGGCATGGCCCATGTTTGAATATAATTCAGGTCTCACCCCTCAGGGCGAAAACGAAAATATGATGTAAATGTGTTTAGACATGCGTCTTACACATTTACATCATATTTTCGTACTTCCACCTTAGTTTGCCCTCAATATCTCAAATCGGGGTCTGTGACCCCTCTCCCGGAAGGGCCGCCGGAGGCAGTGCCCGCAAACAAAAACGGCAGTTCCCGCAAAAACGTGCAGTTACGCAACCTATTTCGTGCTTTTGCGCCTGATTGTGCGCTTAGGCTTGGACGGGGTCTCGGCCTGAGCTGCTATTAGCTCTTCGACCTTCTCCCAAGTGAGCGTTGTGGGGTCTGTGTCTTTGGGTATCTTGTAATTGAGCTTGTCGCGCGATATGTAAGGCCCGTATCGACCGTTGAGTATCTGCGTTTTGCCGTTGTCTTGCTCAAATGAGCGTATCAGCTTTTCGCGTTCTTGCTTGCGCTTGTCTTCTATCAGTTCAATGGCGCGCTCGAGAGTTATGGTGTATGGGTTGTCGTCCTTGCCGATCGATATGAACTTGCTGTCAAACCGCACGTAAGGACCGAAACGGCCGGTGCCTATCACCACCTCCTTGCCCTCGTATTCGCCGGCCTTGCGCGGCAGGTCGAAGAGCCTGAGAGCCTCCTCGAGCGTTATTGTCGAAGTGAGCTGATCTTTGCGCAGAGAGGCATAGCGGGGCTTCTCGTCCTCGTCGTTCTCGCCTATCTGAACCATGGGGCCGAAACGCCCCACACGGGTATATACGTTCTTGCCGCTCTTGGGGTCGACGCCTAAAAGACGCTGCTGCGAGCTGGCATAGCCGCCCTCTTCGCTTCCGGCCTCTTCCACGCCTTTGTGAAAATGACCGTAAAAGGCTGTTATCATGTTCTGCCACGATAACTTACCCTCTGCAATGTGGTCAAACTCCTCTTCCACCTTGGCCGTGAAACTGTAATCGAGTATGGCGGGGAAATGACTTGACAGATAGTCGGTTACAAGCATGCCTATGTCGGTGGGGAACAACTTGGCCTTCTCAGAGCCGAAGTTCTCCTCAAAAGTCTTGCGCTCGCCTTTACCGCCATCGAGCACCAGCTTTATATATGTGCGCTTGACGCCGGGACGATCTTCTTTGAGTATGTACCCGCGGTTTATAATGGTCGATATGGTGGGAGCATAGGTCGAAGGACGTCCTATGCCCAGCTCTTCGAGGTGCTTGACCAGCGATGCCTCTGAATAACGGGCAGGACGTTGACGAGGTCGCTGTGTCGCCTCTATCACCCTGTGTGTGAGCCTGTCGCCTTTGACAAGCGGGGGGAGTATTGCGCTCTGGTCATCGTTTTCGTCATCGCTCTCCACCGACTCCTGATAGAGCCTGAGGTAACCGTCAAATTTCACCACCTCGCCTTTGGCCACGAAGTGCTTGTCGCTGTTGCTCACATCTATGTCGGCCACTGTGCGCTCCATGACGGCATCGGCCATCTGAGAGGCCACGGCGCGCTTCCATATCAGCTCGTACAGACGCTTCTCTTGCGAGGTGCCGTCAATGTTACGACGGTCTATGTAAGAGGGACGTATGGCCTCGTGAGCCTCTTGCGCACCCTTGCTCTTGGTCTTGTAATTGCGCTTTTTGTGGTATGCCTGTCCATACTCGGCCTCTATCACCCCTTTGATGGCGGCCTGTGCCTCTGCCGACAGGTTGACAGAGTCGGTACGCATGTATGTTATCAACCCCGCCTCATATAAACGCTGTGCCAACGCCATGGTCTGCAACACCGAGAAGCCGAGCTTGCGCGATGCCTCCTGTTGCAATGTCGAGGTGGTGAACGGTGCCGCCGGTGTACGTTTGCCGGGCTTGGTCTCTATCGAACTTACTGTATATGTGGCTTTTGAACATATATTAAGAAAGTCACTCGCCTCTTTCTCGGTGTCGAAACGCTCCGGCAGCTCGGCGCGTACCTTGTGCTCCTTGCCTGATGCGTCGACAAAAGAGAACAGGGCTGTGACTCTGAAATAGTCACTCCCTTTAAATGCGATTATCTCACGTTCACGGTCGACAATAAGCCTCACGGCCACGCTCTGCACACGTCCGGCCGATAGCGACGGCTTCACCTTCCTCCACAAGAGGGGCGAAAGCTCAAAGCCGACAAGCCTGTCGAGTATGCGTCGCGCCTGCTGGGCATTGACCAGGTTCATGTCGACGGTGCGAGGTGCCTCTATTGCTTTGAGAATGGCATTCTTGGTTATCTCGTGAAAGACAATGCGTTTGGTGGTGGTTGTGTTCAGACCCAATGCCTCGCTCAGATGCCAGGCTATGGCCTCTCCCTCACGGTCTTCATCGGATGCCAGCCATACGGTCTTGGCCTTCTTGGCAAGAGCCCTAAGCTCCGATACGATGGCCCCTTTATCGCTCGAAATTTCATACGAGGGGTTGAAATCGTGCTCTATGTCGACACCCAATCCCTTTTTGGGCAGATCACGAATGTGCCCCCTGCTCGAAGTGACCTTGTAATCCTTACCCAAGAACTTCTCTATCGTTTTAGCTTTGGCCGGTGATTCGACTATTACCAAATTATCTGCCATATATTGTCTGTTTTTATCGCCATTCATCTGCCACCCCGTCGCATGCCTGCACACCTTTTGTCTCCCTCTTACCTTGTATCACTTACGCCTGTCACTATCTTCCGCCCTGCAACCCTCGCGCTTACCTATTTCTCCCGGCACCTTGCTCTGGCAGCCTCCCACGGGCATTCTCCCCCGACAACCTCTCTGTTTCCCATTTTCCACTCCCATTTTTTCGTCTCTCAGGGGTTCTTCTCTCCGGCCCCTTCTCTCCGGCCCCGAGTTATTCTTGGGACATTATCATGGTGTACACTATCGACAGTTTGACGCCGTCGGTTGTCGTGCCGGCCAGTTGCACACCCGATGGTGAGGCGTCGGCGCTGCTTGTGGGCGTCACCTCAATGGTATATTTGTCGCTCTTTCCCGATATCAGCTCTTGTATGTGGGTGCTGACATCCATGCGATATCTCTCGAGCGCCCTGTTGAGAGAGCCGTCGAACGTTGATGAACCCGAGAGCTTGGCTTTGTAATCGCTTGTGGGCACCGCCTTGTTGTAATCGAAGTACAAACCGAGCTCGGAACATGCGTAATCGAACGACGGGGTGCTGTGACGCGCAACAGGGAACGTCAGATAGGCGTTGTTGACCGATATCTGCGAGTAACCCATGGCCTTGGCTTTATCTTTTATGCGGTCTATTGCCGCCTTGTCTATGACCACCTTGCCCGTCAAGCCTCCCAACGAGGTGACGAAAAAGCTCTCCTGCACCTCTTCGGAGTCTATCACCGTCGGATTGACGCCCATTAGCGGGTCGGCATAGTCGTAATTGTGACGTATCACGGTGAATGCGTCGTTATACCATTCGCTCGAGTTCCTGAATGTGAACGATATATATGTGGTGTCGGGCTTGGGTTTGTTTTGGTTGTGGTAATATATGTACATGAGACTGTTGGTCGGCGATATGCCCATCAACGTACCTTTGGCCGTCACCGAATTGGTGGTGAAATAGATCGGTTTGAACTTCTGGTGAAAGAGGGTGTCGTTATGATATACCGACCCTGTGGTGTCGAGAAAACGCTTGGCATAATCGACAGGCAGATAGGTGGTTAGGGTGGTGCTTGAGGGCACTGCGTCAAACGAGTGTATCAGCGAGCCTATCTTATCCTGCACGGGGTATGACGACAAACGCACCGAGTCTTTGGTATATGGCAGGTTTTCAATCATGTCATATATCGACACGGTCACTGCGGATGTGCTGTCGCCATGCACGGTGGCCACTGCAAGCTCGAGTTTTACCGAGTCTATCACAGGATTGTCGCCCCACACGCTGTCCTGGCTTTGGATATACCACGGCGAATATTGTGCCACCACCGAACAGTCGGTGAGCCCGTCCATCTGGCTTACCATCGAACCCAACAGCGGATATGTCCAGTTGTCGGTTATTACCGAGTCGGCCGCGCCCTGATAACATGTCAGGTCGGTTATCGTCTCGCTGGCCAGCAACATGCGTGCGTCATCTGGTATCATGCCGCCGCCCAACTCGTTGTCAACCTTTGTGCACGATGCGAGCGAAAATATAAGGGCCGCAATGCCCGTAACGGCAGTGACACCTCTGCCTGAAAGGTTAGTTTTCGCTTGATATGATTTCATCGTAAAAGGTGTAATATTCGTCCACATAGTTTTCGGGGTTTTTAACCTCGAATATCTTCACTCCGCGTGATGCGGCGAAGTCGACCAACTCGCGGTTTATGTTGTCACCGGCCACCACAAGGCCGTCGAGGTGCTCTATGACATATTTTATCAGGTTGTCGTAAGAGGGGTCGTCGACCATAGATAGCTTGTCCTGGTCGAAGTTCTCCATCAGAAGCTTGTGACTCAGGTTGCGGTCGAGCTTGCCGGGGAAACTGTCATTATAGAGCGACAGCACCGTCCTGGCATTTCTGAAAAGGGGGTCGTCTTTATATAAAGACTTGATGTACACCGGCATAAAGGCCGAAAACCATCCGTGACAGTGTATCACGTCGGGCGACCAACGCAGCTTTGTCACCGTCTCTATGACCCCGCGAGAGAAGAACATGGCACGTTCGTCGTTGTCTATATGGTAATTGCCCGAGGCATCGCATATTGTCGACTTGCGCATGAAATAGTCGTCGTTGTCTATGAAATAGACCTGCAAGCGCGCATTGGGTATCGAGGCCACCTTTATTATGAGCTGGTGGTCGGTGTCGTCAATCACAATGTTCATTCCCGACAGACGGATAACCTCGTGCAACTGGTTGCGTCTCTCGTTGATGGAACCGTAACGGGGCATGAACGTACGTATGTCGGCGCCGCGTTCCTGAATCAGTTGCGGAAGCTGACGGCATATTGCGGATATCTCACTCTCAGGAAGATAGGGCATCATCTCCTGGCAGACATATAAGATTTTCGGTTTTGTTGACATTTAACACTAATCTGTTAATTAACTATAATATCCCGTGTTGCAAAGTTACGCTATTTTCCCGTCATTACAAAATAAATTGATAATTATGGCCGCCACCGACCATTATAAAAAAGAAAATGCGCCCGGGCAAGAACGCATTTTTAAGTCGAATGGAAATGGATATGTCGGATGTTTCGGTAATATCGCAGATGTCGATTTTAAGCTGTCGAATGCAGACATTTGTGCTCGCTGCTGGCCGAAACGACTCCGGTCGTCAGAATTTGATGCCGAAAGTCATGAGTAAGTTGTTTTCCTTTATGGAACTTGAAAACCTGCTGTCGCTTATGTACGACTCGGTTATGGGGGTGTTGCCGTTGGGTATCGATAGCGTGTAACCGTAATATACCGATGGGGCAGTGCGGTATTTGGTGTTGACATACGCCAAGTCTAAGAACATGACCCTGCCACGGTAACCGAACCCGGCAGAAAATCGCTCGACGGTACCGTATTTGTTGTCTGTCAGCTTGTTGTTGTTGGCCTTGCGGTTATATCCGCCTCGCAACATCATGCCCTTGCCTATGTTCAGCTCTGCGCCGGCCCTGATGGTGCCCGCCGCACGGTAATTGTTGCGGAACTCGCTTCGGAATGTGGTCTCGCCCGGAGCGTAATTTATGCCTTTGACGTCCATGCTGTTATACCATACATGCTCATAGTCGACCGACAGAATGGCCCACTTGCCGAAGGTGTAAGAGACGCCTGTGGTCAGCTTGGGGGCGCTTCTCACCTTGTATGTGTTGCTCATTATGGGCGACTCGGCGTAAAAGTTGTTGTTGCCGGCAAACAGGTTGTCGTTATCTGTCGAGAAAAACTCTGTCACCGACATCAGCACCGGAGAGTGAACGGCCGCCCCTATCCTCAGTCCGCCGAACGGTCTTACGGTGGCTCCTATCTTGACGCCTGCCGTGGTGCCTTTCATGTTAAGGTATTGATTGTATTTGAGATAGAACATGTCGCCGTGATTCTCTTGCGGCGTATCCTCGCGATAGAGGTCTCTTTGCGAGTAATCGAGGTCGACAATGTTGACGGTGAGCCCCAAGTATAGCCTGTCTGATATGTTGGTGGCAAACGACAGATTGTAATTTATTGTACTGCCGCTGGTTATGCGGTTGAGCGACGGTTTGACTATGTCGCCGTCCACCAGCGAGCCCACCTGCACTCCGTCATCGTAATAAAAGGGTCCGTAACGAAAGTAATCCTTGCCGCCCACATTAACAATGTCGTTGTCGAATATCAGTCCCGACTGCACCGCACCCACAGCACCCCAGGCCGAGGCGGGCATGCCGCGATAGGCGTTGTCGTCTTTGAGGGCGTCGGGCGATACGCCGAAGAGCTGGGCGCCGAACATATCGGCAATGGAACTTCGTGTGTATGGCGACGGGGCGTATGTGCTGCTGCGGAAATTAGTCTGCTGCGACACACTGAAACCGAAGTTCAAAGCCCTGACAGCCTTGCCGTTCTGTCTTGTGAGACTATATACGAACGCGGCGTTCGATATGTTGGCGTTGAGTTTGTTCGCAGTGCCCTTGTCGGTGGCAGGCAGCCCTTGCAGATTGCCTGTCATGCGTTCGGAAACGCTTGTCGACCTGCGTGACAGTATGTAACCGGTGAATGAGAACTCCGAACTGCGATACATGCCGAGCCCCGCGGGGTTGACGTCCATAGAGGAGGGATCGGCCCCCAGCGAGGTGAAAGCTCCGCCCATGGCCGCGTTGCGCGATGTCGACATGGCGCTCGAACTTTCAAATATGCGCACCAGCTCACCGGTGCTCTGAGCCTTGAGCGTTGTGGCCGTAACTATCATTATTACCGCCGATAATATTGCCCTGTTCATGGTTTGCCTTTTAAATTTGTCTGCGGTTGCCCTGTCTGTCGGTTTGGTGTCTGCTGCCACGTTTGATGTGCTTTTCGCAAAACAATACAACATTATGCCGTCTTCGTCCCCTCGCCTCCGCTGTGTTTGCTCTGGCCGTTCTTGCCGCTGCCGCCCCTCGCCGTCCGTCTTGTCGCAACCCTGTTTTGTGTCGCTTAGGCTGCGGGGAACCTTGTCGCATCGGTTGTAAGGCAGGTGTTACCTTCTGCCGCCGCCGTAAGAGCCTCCGCGTGATGAGCCGCTGCTGTAAGAGCCCCCGCGTGAACCCGACGAGCTTCCGCTGTAAGAGCTTCCGCGCGATGAGCCGTAAGAGCTGCCTCTGTTGCTGCTGCCGCGCTGGTAAGTCGACGAGCCGCCCGACTGCTGTGTGCTGTTGTAACTGCGTGAGGCAGGCGTTCTTACGCCGGTGTTGTTGCCGCGATAGTTACTGTCGTTACGCACACTGCCCGAAGATGAGCCCGAGCCTCTGGAGCCGCCGTAATTGTTTTTGTTGTCGTTGTATATGCTGCCTCCGCGTCCGCCTGCAATGCCGCTGCTGCCGCCGCTTATCACGTTATCGGTCGACGGACGCCTGTAAGAGCCGTTACCCGTTGAGCCGCCGTTGTTGTAACGGTCTGACACCGACGGACGCCTGTAACTGCCGCCGGCCACGCCGTTGCTCGTCGACCCTATTATGTTGTCGCGACGGTCTGAGCCGTATATCACCGGACGCCTTTTCACCGGGCCCCAGTGATTATGGCCTCCGCCCCATACGGGACCGTGCCAGGGTCCGTGCCACGGATTATACCAGGGGTCATACCACGGATTATGCCACGGTGTGTACCAAGGATCGTACCAAGGTGACACCGACCAGCCCCAAGAATACCACGGATTGTACCACGAGCCGGCATACCACGGTCTGTTCCAGCCTATGGTCACCGACCATCCGGGACGATATATCGAGGTGTATGCCCCGAAACCATACCACGAAGGGGTCCAGCTCCACCCGTCGTTATACCCTGCGGCATATCCGTTTTTGAAGCCGTCGTCAAACCCCTCGCCGTAATTGTTGTTGTAACCGCCCGAGCCGTAACCGTAATTATTCGAGCCATGGTTGTTGCCATAAGAGTTAGAACCGTAACCGTTTGACGAGCCATAGCTTACCGCCTGCGACCTGTTGCTCTCGGCGGTGTTGCCCGAAGTGCGTTCGGCCAGCAGTTGCTCTATCATGCCGGGGTAATAGTTCTCCGAGTCTATCTTCTCCAACCGCGGAGCCTCTATGGTTCGCGATGCGGTCCGGGGAGAGAGATGAACATCCTCGTCGGCTTGCTCCCCGTAAGAGTGACTTTGGGGGCGTTCGCGGCCCGACTCTGCGCTTCTTGCAGGGTTTTGCTTGCCGTCTATGTTGTATATGTCATCGACATAGCCGACTCTCGAGGCCGACTGAAACGTACACGAGCTCAATATCGCTGCGGCACAAAGGTATATTATATTCTTTACCATGACTTTCCTAAAGTATTGTGAACTTCTGCGCAAATTACGATTTTTTTGCGACAATTCAAAATGTCAAGCCGTCGTTTTGTCGGCAAATATTCGTAAAACATGTCATATATGCCCTGTGAATAGCGTTTGGACGATTGTTGTGCCTTACATCTTCTCATGTTGTTGTTTGAAACGGTTTGCCTCGTTTTTAACGATATTGTAAGCTGTTTTATTGCATTATCTCGTTTCAAAAACCATCCTGTTAAAAACGCACCCCGATTTCAAAACCGCCATCTCCA
The DNA here is from genome assembly GCA_947054185.1 of uncultured Rikenellaceae bacterium. Lineage (GTDB taxonomy): Bacteria > Bacteroidota > Bacteroidia > Bacteroidales > Rikenellaceae > CASDZP01. The sequence continues at coordinate 15,686 of CAMRVW010000005.1, forward strand.
AACGTCACGTTTTCATAGGTGTCCGTTTCAAAAAACGTTTCACTCCCGTCTGTTTTCAAAAACCGCACCATTTTCAAAAAAATGCTCCGTTTTCCAAGGCCCGTCATTTCAAACGCCATCGTTTTCAAGCCCCTGCCCCTGTTTCAAAAAGCTCCCGGTTCATGGCATCAATGGGCCTCCAACCATGTATGGCCGAATCCCTCTTCGACCACTAACGGCACCCTCATCTGCACGGCACTCTCCATGGTCTCCCTGACAAGCTGTTCCATCCTCTCTTTCTCGCCGGGCACCACCTCTATTATAAGTTCGTCATGCACTTGCAATATTATTTTTGAAGCCAGCGACTCCTTGCGCATGGCCGCATGCAGTTTGTTCATGGCAATCTTTATGATGTCGGCGGCAGAGCCTTGTATCGGTGAGTTGATGGCATTTCGTTCGGCAAATCCGCGCACCACATTGCTCGACGAGTTGATGTCGGGCAGGTGGTTGCGGCGTCCGCACATCGTCTCCGAATACCCCTTGGCCCTCGCCTGTGCAATGGCATAATCCATATAGCTCTTGACGGCGGGGTAAGAGGCGAAGTAACCGTCTATCAGCTCTTTGGATTCGCTTCTCGATATGTCGAGCCTCGACGACAGCCCGAATGACGATATGCCGTATATGATGCCGAAATTGGCCGTTTTGGCACGCCTGCGCTCTTCGGCGGTCACCTCGTCCACCGGCTTGCCGAATATCTTGGCGGCGGTGGCGGCATGTATGTCTTCGCCGTTGGCAAATGCCTCGCACAGAGCCTCGTCGCCGCTCAGGTGAGCCATTATGCGCAGCTCTATCTGGCTGTAATCGGCCGACAGGAGCATGTTGTCGCCCGAGGCCGTAAAGGCGTTCCTTATGTGGCGGCCGCGTTCGTCCCTTATGGGTATGTTTTGCAGGTTGGGATTGGCCGAGCTGAGGCGTCCGGTGGTGGTGACGGCCTGATTGTAAGTGGTGTGTATCCGTCCGGTGAGGGGGTCTATTAGTTTGGGAAGGGCCTCCACGTATGTCGACAGCAGCTTTTTAAGACCTCGGTATTCGAGTATCAGCCCCACTATCTCATGGCGCGACTGCAACGACACCAAATACTCCTCGTCGGTGCGATATTGCTTCGTCTTGGTCATGCGCGGCTTTGACTCTATCTGCAACTTCTCAAACAGAAGCTCGCCCAACTGCTTGGCCGAGTTGATGTTGAGGGAGCGGTCTTCCGCTATCTCATATATCTTCTCCTCTATTTCGGCAAGCTCTTTTTTAAGCTCCCCCTCATACTCCTTGAGGCTTTGGGCGTTGAGCATCACTCCCGTGCGCTCCATGTCTGTAAGCACCCTTATCAGGGGCTCTTCTATCTCGAAATATAGCCCTGTCAGCCCCTCGGCTTCGAGCTTGTCCCACAATACATCTTTGAGTTGCAGCGTTATGTCGGCATCCTCGGCGGCATATTCGGCCACCGTGTCCACATCCACGTCGGACATGCAACGCTGCGACGAGCCGCTGCCTATCAGTTCCTCTATGCGCACCGTCTTGTAACCCAGATATTTCTCGGCCAGATAGTCCATGCCGTGACGCTCGTTGCTCTCTAACAGATAGTGCACTATCATGGTGTCGATGAGCCGTCCGCCCACCTCTATGCCGTAATCGGCCAGCACATGAAGGTCGAAGCGTATGTTCTGGCCTATCTTGGTTATGTTGTCGTTTTCCAGCAACGGCACAAGAGGCTCGAGCATGGCAAGGGTCTTGATGCTGTCGTTCGGGTCGAGCACTATGTAATAGGCCTTGTGTGGCTCGACAGATATGGACATGCCCACAAGTCGGGTGTGCAACATATCTAACGAAGTGGTCTCGGTGTCGAAGGCGAACATGCTCTTGGTCGAGAGTATGGATGCGAGCTGCTCAACGGCTGTGACATCTCTGAGAGTCATGTATTTATGCTCGGTCGACCGTATGTCTTTAAGTGACGTCGTCTCGGCAAAGAGCGATAGCTGTCCGTTGCCGGAGCTTGAGGCGTGTTGCTCTTTCTCAGCCTTGCGCTGCCCGGGTGACGGTGCGGCTCCCGAGACGGGCTCCGTCGGCATGGCATCGAACAGCGACGCACCTTTGTTGACATCGACTTTCCCGTGTTTCAGACCCGCTTGCGCCGGCAAAGGCTCTGCAAGGTTTTTCGACTCGCGTTCCCAAAGGTCGAGGTCTTTTAGCAATGAGGTGAATCCTAACTCTGTATATATTGCGCGTAACGCATCATAATCGGGCTCTTCGATGGTCAGGTGCTCGGGAACGAACTCTATAGGTACATCGGTCTTTATGGTCACCAACTCTCTGGAGAGCAGCAGCTGGTCGCGGTTTTGCTCTATGTTCTCTTTCTGTTTGCCTTTAAGCTTGTCGGTGTTGGCCAGTATGCCGTCTATGTCTCCGAATTCGCATATCAGTTTGGCGGCGCCCTTTTGTCCCACGCCCGGTATGCCCGGCACGTTGTCGGAGCTGTCGCCCCATAATGCCAACAGGTCTATGATACGTCGCGGAGAGTCGAACCCGTATGCCTCGCAGAGCATCTGTCCGCTGACAATCTCTATGCCCGAGCCGCTCTTGCCGGGCTTATACATATATATATTGTCATCCAAAAGTTGCCCGTAATCTTTGTCAGGGGTCACCATATATACCTCGAAACCCTCATGCGCCGCCTTTGTGGCCACCGTGCCTATGACGTCGTCGGCCTCGAAGCCTTTGACCTCAAGGCATGGTATGCGCATGGCCTCCATTATGCGTTTGATGTAAGGCACCGACTTGATGATGTCTTCGGGGGTGTCGCCGCGGTTGGCCTTATAGTCGGGGAAAAGTTCGTGGCGGAAGTTGCCTCCGGGAGGGTCGAACGCAACACCCAGATAGCCCGGACGCCTGTGGTTGACTATGTCGTTCACAAACTTGGTAAAGCCGTATATGGCCGAGGTGTTGAGACCCTCTTTGTTGCGCATGGGCCTGCCTATGAAGGCGTAATAGAACTTGAAAATAAGTGCGAAAGCATCTATCAGGTATATCTTCTCCATGATGGGGGTGTCTGTTGTTGTCTATCGTAAGATGTTGTCTTCCCGGTACCATTCGGCGTAAGATGTGGCCGTCTCGTGCAGTCGTATGTGGTGCAGCTCGATGTCTGCCGGAAGCCCGGTACATATACGGTCGGCAAAGAGCGATATCATGTTTTCGCATGTGGGTTGCATGTCGGTGAGTATGAGCTTGCCCTCATAGTTGCCGATACGTTTTTCGAAATCATCTTTTTGCATCACCAAGGCGTGGTCAAAAGGGGTTATGATCTTTTCGCTGACGATGCGTTTGAGGTCGCCGAAGTCCATGACCATGCCTCTTTTGGGATCGTTGGGACGGTCGGACGGGGTACCCGCGACCGTTACGAATAGTTTATAGGAGTGTCCGTGTATGTTACGGCAGGCGCCGTCATAGTCGGCAAGGGCATGCGCCATCTCGAACGAAAACTCTTTTGTCAGTCTTATCTTGCTCATAGTTACTCTTTTACTTCCAATAAAACCACTGCCGAGGCATCCACTCCATCGCCGTGTCCCACAAAACCCATGGCCTCGCAGGTGGTGGCCTTTATCGATACGTCGCCGATATCGCAGTGGAGCAGGGGGGCTATCGTTTGTCGCATGGCATTGACGTGGGGTTTGATTTTGGGCCTCTCAAGGCGGAGCATAATATCGACGTTACCTATTCCATAGCCTCGCTCTTCCACCATGTCGACACATTTCGACAGCAGCTTTTTGCTGTCTATGCCTTTAAATTCGTCCGATGTGTCGGGGAAATGGGTGCCTATGTCGCCCAAGGCAAGCGCACCCAGCAGGCCGTCGCACAAGGCATGCAACAAGATATCGCCGTCGGAATGGGCAACCTCGCCCTTGTCGGAGCATATCTTGATGCCGCCGATCCATAGATCGCGTCCCTCCTCCAGACGGTGGACGTCATATCCATATCCTATTCTGAACTTTTTCATATCTGCAAAGATACGAATAAGCGAGGGCAAAAGCAAACGACAGTTTGATTCTGCCGAGCGGGAGTATCTAAAGCGAAGCCAGAGATATGAATAAGCGATGGCAAAAGCAAATGGGAGTTTGATTTTGCTTAGCGTGAGTATCTAAGACCGTCAGGCTAACGATAGTAAAATAGTGGTTTAAGAGACGGGGACGCTTTTGGGACAAGCGCGGTCTGAGTGTAATGAAACCGCACACTCTTCCTTGTGAATGGCATAATGAAGTGACCCGTAAGCCTTTTCCTTGTTCACGGGCTGAGGAACGCAAGCCCGAGCGGCCCGGAGCCTCCGCCCAACGGAGGGCCGCAACACGATGAGTAATATATAGAGCAGTGAATTAATCCCGCTCGCCCTGCACATGACTTTCACCCTTGCCCTCCGCAGGCTCCGTTCCGCTCTCCGTCAGGCCAAAAGGCACATACCAAGCGCAACCGAGCGGCCTGCTTTTGTCCCGCATGGCCTTTGTTCCCGGCAGGGCGGCGAGGAACGAGCCGCAACGGGCCGACCCTCCCCCCTGGAGGCCCGTAACCTCGTTTGGCAATTTATAGTTCAGTGTTTTGGGGCACGAAACTGCCGCCCATCATCTCCAAGCCTTGCCTCCCAGGCTCGGCCCGAAGCTCATTCACGCCAAAGGCACGGCACCCCTGCCAATCCAAGGTGCCGCCCGTATTTGTAACTCACCACGCGCGACCCTCATCACGCCCTCGACCTCCACGCCGATGCGGCCGACCTGAGGTCGGCCCACACAGCGGTCTGAGTGAAACGAACACCGCACACTTTCCTTATATCCGGCATTACGAAGTATGCCGTAAGCCTGTTCCTTGTGCCGGGCTGAGGCACGATAGCCCGAGCGGCCCGAAGCCTCCCCAACGGAGGGCCGCACACCGCAAAGCATTCCAAGACCTCACCACCCGCCTAATCACTTCCATCGCCCATTATCTCCCAGCTTTGCGCCCTCCGCAGTCTCCGTCCCGCTCTCCGTCACGCCAAAAATCTCGCTCATCATGCACATGACCCCGAATCCGAACCCATGAGGCCGACTCGCTGTTATTTTCCGTCTTGCCTCAGCATCCTTTCCGCAAGCGGTCATGCCCCTGTTTGACATCATTCAGGCACAAAACCCCAGGGCCGAAAACAGATATGTCATAAATGTGTAAGACGCATGTCGAAACACATTTATGACATTATTCTCTTAGTCTTTGCTCTCAAAAATATCAAAAGGGGGTCCGAGACCCCTCCCCCGGAAGGGCCGCCGGAGGCAGTTACAGCAAACAAACCGCAGTTGCGGCAAACCCGTGCATCTGTTTTTTGGCGATTAAAAATTTTAAGGTTATTTTTGTACCGTTGGCCAGCCGACATGTACCGGCAGGGGATGCACACACTAAAAGCGTCCGGAGGCCATCCATATTCAAACGCAACAAAACAGACCGAACAATGATACGAAAACTCATCACCCTTATTTTAGCCGTCTCATGTACGACACTGTGGGCACAAGATGCGGCCGATTACGTCAACCCCTTCATAGGCACCTCCAATTACGGCGTGACCATGCCCGGCCCCGTCGTTCCCATGGGCATGGTGTCTATGGCGCCATACAACACCTTCGGCATGCCCGAGCACAGAATACAGACCGATGCGGGATGGTGCTCGACCCCGTTCGTATATGAAAACAAATATATCGCCGGCTTCACCAATGTCAACCTCAGCGGCGTGGGCTGCCCCGATTTCGGGTCGTTGCTTTTGATGCCCACCACCGGCGAACTTAAAGTCGAAGCCAAAGATTACTGCTCCGAGTTAGGAGGCCAGCATGCCGAGGCGGGATATTACTCTGCCGATATAACCCGTTACGGTGTCAAGGCCGAGATGACCACCACCGAGCGCACGTCGCTCTCACGTTACACCTATCCGGCAGGAACCTCCAACCTGCTCTTCAACATAGGCTTGGGCCTTACCAACGAGTCGGGCGGCATGGCTCGCATCGTCTCAGACCGAGAGATAGAGGGCTTCAAGATAATGGGCGGCTTCTGTTACAACGAGCCCCAGTCCATCGTCCCCGTCTATTTCGTGGTGCGCCTGAGCAAGCCTGCCGAGATACGTTACTGGAAAGAGCTCGACCGTCTCAAGGGCATGCGCCACGACTGGGACATGTTCAGCGGCAAATACAAGATATACACCCTCTATCAGGGAGCCATGGCCGGCGACAACATAGGCGTGGCCTTCACCTTCCCCACCACCGAGGGCGAACAGGTCGAAGTGAGCGTGGGCATCTCTTATGTCAGCATTGAAAACGCACGTGAAAACCTCGACAAAGAACAGAAGGGACAAACATTCGAGAGCATCAAGAGCACGGCGCACCGCAAGTGGAACGACATACTCGGACGCATAAAGGTCGAGGGTGGCACGGAAGACGAGAAGACGATCTTTTACACCGCGTTGTACCACACCTATATACACCCCAACATACTCAACGACGTAAACGGCGACTATCCCTCCATGGTCGAGCGCAAAACGGTCAACAGCGGCACCCGCAACCACCTGAGCATGTTTTCGGGGTGGGACGTCTATCGCATCAACGCGGCCCTCATGTCGCTCATAGATCCGGACCGCGGAGGAGACATAGCCCGCTCGCTCATGGAGATGTACCGCCAGAGCGGCAACCTGCCCAAATTTGAGGTGGCCTCGGGCGAATTTATGGTCATGGAGGGTGACCCCGCCATACCATATCTGGCCGACCTTTACATGCGCGGAGCCATCAAAGACATAGACCCAGAGGAGCTCTATGAAGCTATGCGCAAAAACGCATTCACGCCCGGAGCCCACAACAGGGTAAGGCCCGACAACGATTTCTATATGGAGCACGGTTACGTTCCCTTCCTGAGAAAATACGACAGCTCGGTGTCGCAGGCTCTCGAATATTACGTTGCCGACCACGCACTGGCCCGCATGGCACTCTCGCTCGGTAAGACGGACGACTATAACGCCCTTATGAAACGCGTTAACGGATATAAGAAATATTTCGACAAAGATTACTGCCTGCTGCGCCCCGTCAACCCCGACGGCACCTTCATGGAGGGCTTCAACCCCACCGAGGGTGAGAACTTCGCACCCGTCAACGGCTTCCACGAAGGCACCTCATGGAACTATTCGTTCTATGTCCCTTACGACATCAAAGGGCTGGCACGTCTTATGGGCGGTCCCAAAAAGTTTGTCGAACACCTCGACAAATGCTTCAACGACGGTCGCTTCGACATGACCAACGAGCCCGACATGGGTTACCCCTATTATTACTCCTATTTCCCCGGCAACGAGTGGCGCACCCAACAACGCGTACGCACCCTTCTTAAGGAACATTACAAGAACACCCCCGACGGACTGCCCGGCAACGACGACACCGGCACCATGTCGGCATGGGCGGTATTCTCTATGATGGGCCTCTATCCCCCTGTGCCGGGCGTGGCCGAGTTTATCATCACATCACCCGTCTTCGACAAGGTGACAATAGAGCTTGACCCCGACTATTACCCTGCCGGCAGCCTTGTGATAGACACCCACGGCATAGCTCCAGGCAATGTATATGTCGACCGCGTGACGGTGGGCGGCAAGACGCTCAAAGGCCGTTTCATAGACCAAAAGACGCTTACTTCGGCAAAACGCATAGACATATACCTGAGCGACAAACATTGATTTTCCAGACACCCGGGTATGCCGGCCGACTTTTCAGACCTGAAGCCAAGACGAATACAGACAACAAAAAACGATAAGCAATGAACAAAGTAATCTTAATGATCCTCGACGGTTACGGCAATGGCGACCACTCCAAGAGCGACGCCATATTCAGCTCTCATGCCGAATACATCGAGTCGCTCAAGAAAAAATATCCCACCTCCGAGCTTCTGACCTGCGGCGAAAATGTGGGTCTGCCCGACGGACAGATGGGCAACTCCGAAGTGGGGCACCTCAACCTCGGGGCAGGCAGGGTGGTATATCAAGACCTCGTCAAGATAAACAAGGCATGCCAAGACGGCTCCATAGCCCAAAACCCCGCCATCGCAGAGGCTTTCGGTTATGCCAAAAACAACGGCAAGGCAGTGCATTTCATAGGCCTGCTCTCTGACGGCGGCGTACACTCGCTCGACAAACACATATACAAGCTTTGTGATGTGGCCGCCTCTTACGGCATCGAGAAGGTGTTCATCCACGCCTTTACCGACGGCCGCGACACCGACCCCAAGAGCGGCAAGGGCTATGTCGAGGCTCTCGAAAACCACATCAAAGGCACAAACTGCAAGATAGCCTCTATCGTGGGACGCTATTACGCAATGGACCGCGACAAACGCTGGGACCGCGTCAAACAGGCTTATGACGTCATGGTCGGCGGCATCGGCCGTCACGCCACCGACCCCGTGGCAGCCATGCAACAGTCATACGACGAGGGTGTCACCGACGAGTTCGTAAAACCGATAGTGTGCGTCGACAATAACGACAAACCCGTGGGCACCATCTCAGAGGGTGACGTGGTCTTCTCCATCAACTTCCGCTCAGACCGCGGACGCGAGATAACCATGGTGCTGGCCGAAGAGAACATGCCCGACCACGGCATGAGCGTGATACCGGGCGTACATTACCTCACCATGACCCCTTATGACGAGGCTTTCAAGAATGTCACCGTCGTATATGGCAAAGACAACATAGAAAACACCCTTGGAGAGATAGTATCCAAACACGGACTCAAACAGCTCCACATAGCCGAGACCGAGAAATACGCCCACGTCACATTCTTCTTCAACGGCGGTCGCGAGGAACCATACGAGGGCGAAAACCGCATATTGATACCCTCGCCCAAGGTGGCCACATACGACCTCAAACCCGAGATGAGCGCCTATGAGGTTAAAGATGCACTCGTGGCCGAGATAAAGAAAGGCGACAACAGCTTCATCTGTGTCAACTTCGCCAACGGCGACATGGTGGGCCACACCGGCGTCTATGAGGCCATCGAGAAGGCCGTGCGCACTGTCAACGAATGCGCCAAGGAGGTGGTCGAAGCCGCCCTGCCCATGGGTTACACCATACTCATCACCGCCGATCATGGCAACGCCGACTATGCGGTCAACCCCGACGGCTCACCCAACACGGCACACTCGCTCAACCCCGTGCCATTCATTGTGGTATCTGAGAGCATCAAGCATGTCGATAGCGGCGTACTTGCCGATGTCGCTCCCACAGTGCTCAAGATAATGGGCATAGAGCAACCCGCCGAGATGACAGGCCACTCGCTGGTATAACAACATCACGGTGCGCAAGAAAAGGGCTCTCTCGGAAACGATATTCCGAGAGAGCCCTTTTCTTGCGCACCCTCACACAACCATTGATACGACGCTTTTTCGCCGACATGGTTTCGCCGATAGGTACGGTCTGAGGAACGAGAACTGCCACTTTCCTTATCCCGACAAGTTTTTTATGCCGACAGGTTTACGCTCCGGCAGGGCGACCGAGGCACGAGGCCTGGGCGGGCCGAAGCCTCCCCCGCGAAGGCCCGTAACCCCGTTTGGTAATTATAGCTCAGTGACTTAAGCCCGTTTCCACCGCGCATCACCTTCCTGACTTGCCCCCGCAGGCTCGGCCCGTGGCTCGTTCACCCAAAGGTGTGTCCCAGCCAATCCAAGGTGCCGTCCGTCTGTTTCACTCATCACGCCCGACCATAATCACGCACTCGACCTCCTCCCCGATGCGGCCGACCGCGGTCTGAGTGAAACGAACACCGCACAACAATTCCTTATATCCGACACACGAAGTGTGGAGCAAGTAAAATTCCTTGTGACGGGACGAGGTACGAGTCCCGAGCGGCCTGGAGCCTCCCCCAACGGAGGGCCGCACTCCGAATAGCAATATATACCGCACTGCCTTAATTCCGCTCACACCACCCTCACCTTCCCGCCATGCCCTCCGCAGGCTCCGTTCCGCTCTCCGTCATGCTGGTGGTTGCTGCTGTGCTTCCATTTATGTTGCCTGCATTGTTTCCGCGCCATCTGCCGAGCGGTCATGCCCCTGTTCGAATATCATTCAGGCCCCAACTCCAAGGGCCGAAAACAGATATGTCATAAATGTGTTTCGACATGCGTCTTACACATTTATGACATTATCCTCTTAGTATTTGCTCTCAAAAATATCAAAAGGGGGTCCGAGACCCCTCCGTGACCCCTCCCCCGGAAGGGCCGCCGGAGGCAGTGCCGGCAAAATAAACGGCAGTTTCAGCAAACCATAAACGGCAGTTCCCGCAAAGCTCCACAAAAAAAAGTCCGACAAATGTCGGACTTTTTTTTGTGGAGCTGGAGAGAATCGAACTCTCGTCCAAACGGGGAACCCGGAAGCTTTCTACATGCTTAGTCTTTGTTGTATTGTCGGGCAAAGGGTTAGGTCAAAGACGCACCACCTTCTGCCTTAGTCTCTGATGTCTTGCCACAGCTTAGAGACGTCACCGCGGCCAGCCTTGTTTGATGATACTCCGTAAACCGGCCACCACAAGGCGGGGTTTCCGGCGGAGTACTCGTCGAGCGACTAACCTTGAGCCGTTCGATTAAGGAGTTTTACTCAGTAAAACTTACGCAGCGAGTCTGAGGCTATTGTTGCCAATTAGTTTTTGAGTGTTCATATTAAAGAGCGCCCACACAATGCTCTGCATGCTTACATCAAGACCCTGCCCGCTGTCAAAACCGGTCAGCCCCCAATGTTGTATTAATAACGGCAAAGATAAGACTTTATTTCCATAGTGCGACAATTTCCGCCTAAACTTTCTCCGAAAATCGGAACATCCACTCCAAAATCTTCCTCACAAAAATGAAATTACACCAAAAAGAAAAGCCGACATCAAGACACGATACACAACACCGCATCGCCCCGCCAAAACCATCAAAACGGATAACCTATACCGAAATGTAACGCCGTGTTGGAGAGCTTAAAACGTCTTATCCACTCATGTCCCCGTTCCCAGCCGGGATTACGCAACTGAATGCCCCAGTCGAGCCTCACGACGAAATAGCTGAAATCGAGTCTCAGCCCCAATCCTGTGTTGAGGGCCAGCTGCTTATAGAAATCATTGAAATGAAACCGTGCCTCTATGTCAGTCTCACCCCGGCCGTTATACCATATATTACCGCAATCGAGAAATATGGCGCCGTTGACAGGACCGTATATGGGGAAACGCTGCTCGAGGTTGGTCTCTATCTTAAGGTCGCCCACCTGGTGAGGATAGAACTCTTTAGACTGCTGCGGCACACTTCCCGGCCCCAAGGTGCGCACCTGCCAGCCGCGCATGCTGGTGCTGCCGCCGGCAAATATCATACGCTCGAAAGGCATGGAGCGCGTGTTGCCGTAAGCATATCCGCCGGCCAGATAAAAACGCCACAAAAGAGCCCCTTTGTCAACCCTGCGACGAAAGACAAAAGAGCCCTCGGCACGCGCATACTGGGCATAACGTATGCCGAGGGCTGTGTAATAACGCTCGCCGTCAACATTATGCCTATACCTCGAGTCGCTGGCCAATGAAATGAGGTTCAAGAAGTTGCCGCTGGTCTCGACATTCATCTTTATGGTGTATGTGCCATCGGCTCCCGTCGGCTGGGTATTGAACGTAAACGAACCGAACATGCCCAAAATCATCTGCGAGGTGTAACTGTTTCGCAGATAGGGATTGTTGATGGTCTCCAGATAGCTCTGGTTTATCCACGGCACCTTTATCAGCGACAGGTTGATGGGCTTGAACACATAGTTGGTGTGACGTCCGTTGCCCCAACTGTAACCGAACGACAGGTTGCTCAACGTGCGGTCGTAATCGGGACGCCTCTGCTTGCTGAACGACAGCTCCACCTTGGTACCCACGTTGTAACGCCTGCTGTAACGGTTCAGATTAAACGGCACCAATGCGCGCGGATAGGTCAGAGAGGTCGAGATACCGAACTCATACGAGTTTTTCTTCCCCGCATTGTGCATGAAGTCATAGACAATACGACCGTTTATGTCGAATACCTCCGCACCCCTGAAGATATTTTTATTCACATAACCCACCTGCAAACCTATGCCGGTGTAATTGGTGTTTGACGACACCTCCACATCAACCTTGTAACCCTGACGCAACATGGGCATGCACTGTATGTAACAATCGAGCGCCCCCTCGGCCACCGAGGTCAGCGAATCGACATCGCCCCGCCCCACATAGGTGACATAATCGCCACCCTCGTCCACCTCTGAAAATATTATGTTGACATTACGGAAATATTTCAGATTGGATATGTTGGCGCTGGTGTAACGCACCTCGTCACGCGAATATATGCTGCCCTGATATATGGTTATGGCATCGGCCACCACCGAATGACGTATGTTGCGCCGCACTCCCGACTGGGCAATGAAATTCACTCCCTGATAATAGACGGTGTCATAGGTCACCGAGTCACCGACCGGCGAGGGCTGGTAATTGGTGTTGACAAAGACGTTGCGTATGCGATATATGCGATTGTCTTCCAGCTGCCCCGCCACCACGTTACGCACGAAATTTATCGTCACATGGCCCTCGTGCGGAGAGGCCAGCGTGTCGACCAGATAACGTATATTATTGACAGAAAAGCGATAATATCCCAAATTTTCCAAATAGTCGGCCACCCTCGACCGCTCCTCCTCCATGACATTACGGTCTAAGAGGTCACCGGCCTTAATGAGCGAATTTACCGAGTCTGCCAGTATCACGTTACGCAGACTCTTGTCGCCGAACATGTAACTGACACCCGATATCTTGAACGGCTCACCCGCCGTCACCGAATAGTCGACCTGCGCCTTGTGCTTGCGATATGACACCGTGTCGGTAACCGTCGCATCGTAAAACCCGCGCGACTGCATATACAACAACATATCACGCCGCGATTTCTCAGTCGCGGTCGAGTCAAGCAACACCGGCTCCTGACCTATGCGTCGCAGTGTGCGATGCCACCAGTTATTCTTCGACGAGTCGGACAGGTTATAAACCCACATGAAAAACGGGATGCCCAATATGCGCTTATTGGGCGTCTGCGTTGTGGGTATGAAACGCATAAGGTCTGACGACGACACCCGCTCAGAGCGACGCAAGGTATCGGGGAACGATGTGTCGACCCTGTTTTTGGTCAACAGATAACTCCCCTCGGGCAAACGGGAAGCCACACTGCACCCGGCCGAAATCATCATCACGGCAGCAAACACAATATGTCTAAACCTCTGAAACACTCCCCGAGACATGTAATATTCTATCGACAAAATTACACTTTTTTACCAAAACATTAAAATTATCATCACTTTAAATTACCTCATCATCAAAGCACTCACTGCCTTTTTCAGATGCTTGCGAGAACTGTGCCATTATTTGCCGACACTGCCTCCGGCGGCCATTCCAAAGAATAAAGTACGGGAGATCACGAGTCCCTTTTGAAATGGCAAGGACAAACAGGAGCATGGCATGACGGAGAGCGGAACGGAGCCTGCGGTGGGCCGGGCTGTCGTGACTTTGGACTGATGAAGCTTCGGGCCGAGACTGGGAGGGCAAGGAGGGAAAGTCATGTGCGGTGAAAGGTGCACTTGGTTACTACATATAATTACTTAGCGGGGTTACGGGCCTTGGCCGTTTTCCAAAACAAAGGTTTGTGGAAAAAATTTTATCGGATATAAGGGATGTGCGCGGCTTCACCGTGGCGAGTGTCCTTGGGTTGGCCTGGGTGCCGCACCTTTAGCCTGCGGAGTTTCGGGCCGAGCCTGGGAGGGCAAGGTTTGGAGGTGATGCGCGGCAGTTTCGTGCTCAAATCACCGCACTATAATAACCAAGTGGGGTTACGGGCCTCCGGTGGGGAAGGCTTGCCCCGCCCAGGCCTCGTACCTCGGCCGTTTTGCGGAAACAAAGCCTGTCGTCGCGGAAAACATGTTGAGCATAAAGTAATGGGGTGGTCATCGCGCGGCAATGTGCTTTTTGCCTGACGAAGAGCGGGACGGAGACTGCGGAGGGCAAGGCGTGAGGGTAATGGATGGTGTAAACGGGGTTAATTCACTGTGTTATATATTGCTCTGCGATATGCGGCCCTCCGTTGGCGGAGGCTCCGGGCCGCTCGGGCTATCGTGCCTCAGCCCGTTTACAAGGAACAATGTGCGGTTTCGGTTCCCTCAGACCGCAATATCGGGACAAGGGACAAATGTTGCGAGCACGTCCGTTTATATTTTGCCGGTACTGCCCCACTTTTGTT
>CAMRVW010000006.1 GCA_947054185.1 uncultured Rikenellaceae bacterium
GCGGCCCTCCGTTGGCGGAGGCTCCGGGCCGCTCGGGCTATCGTGCCTCAGCCCGTTCACAAGGAACAATGTGCGGTTTCGGTTCCCTCAGACCGCCCTGTCGGGACAAGGGACGAATGTTGCAAGCACGTCCCTTTATATTTTGCCGCTCTGCCCAACTTTTGTTTGCCGCTCTGTCTCCCAGCTCCTTTCCGCGAAGCGGTCATGGCCCATGTTTTGACATACTTTAGGCACAAAATCCAGGGCCGAAAACGAAAATATGATATAAAGGTGTAAGGCCCAAGTCGAAACACATTTATGACATTATCCTATTAGTCTTTGCTCTCAAAAATATCAAAAGGGGGTCCGAGACCCCTCCGTGACCCCTCCCCCGGAAGGGCCGCCGGAGGCAGTTTCAGCAAACAAAACGGCAGTGCAAGCAATATAACGGCAATGCCCGCAAACAATAATCGGCAGTGCCGCAAAGCCGCAGGTTCGGGCACGACTTTTGTGTGGTGCAAAACCACCTTACATATAGTATATTTCAGTACATTTGCAGTGTGTCTATTAAAATATTCAGTATATGATTTACGTATTGATGCCTGTTGTTTTTGCGGTTGCGATACTGTGCATCGCCTTTGAGGACCGCATAAAGGTCAACAAGGCGGCGACGGCCATCCTGTCGGCCATATCATTGTGGACCATGCTGTTTATCAATGCCGACGGCGTGTTGAGCTCGGGCCACAGCGAGGCTTTCGCCGATTTTCTGTCAAAGGTGCCCTCGGCAGCCGACATGTCGCCCCACGACCGTTATTATGCCTATCTGAGCGGCTATGCCATAATAGAGCATCTGGGCGAGGTGTCGACCACCCTGTTTTTCGTCATCTGCTCCATGATCATAGTCGAGATCGTCGACTCGCACGGCGGCTTCCGTGTGCTGACCGACCGCATACACACGCGCCGCAAAAGACGCATGCTGGTGATAATATCCTTTTTGACATTCTTTCTCTCGGCATTGCTCGACAACCTGGCCACAGCCATTGTCATGATAGCCATACTGCGCAAGTTCATTCCCGAGCAGAAAGAACGGTGGATATTCTGTTGCATGACCGTCATTGCAGCCAATGCGGGGGGAGCGTGGTCACCTATAGGCGATGTTACGACCATACTGCTGTGGAGTGGCGGCAACCTCACCCCATGGCATCAGATATCGACGCTCTTCCTTCCTGCGTTCACCTGCATGATGGTGCCGCTGACCATAGCGTGCCTGCTCTTTTTCAAGCGTCGCGAAAGGTGGAACATACATCGACAGATACATGCCGAAAACGAGCTGTTGCCGCAGATAAACAAACGGTCCCGCATGGTGATACTGGTAATAGGCATTCTGTCGCTGGCCTCGGTGCCTATATTCAACGAGCTTACGGGTCTGCCCCCCTTCATGGGCGTGATGTGCGGCATGGCCCTTCTGTGGATATATACCGACCTTATGTACAATCGCATAGACACCATAGAAGACAAAGACCGACTCTCTATCGCCAATGTGTTTCACAAGATAGACATGTCGACGATAATGTTTTTCTTCGGTGTGCTCATGTCGGTGGCGGCACTCGACACAGCGGGACAGCTCTCGCAGGCCTCGGGATGGCTTGACGAACACCTGCACAATCCACTTGTCATAGCCTTTATCCTGGGTGTGGTGTCGTCGTTTCTCGACAATGTGGCTCTTGTGGCGGGCACCATGGGCATGTATGGCATCACCACCGACCCTGCCGCCGGCGCATACGCCATGCAGATGGCCGTGGACGGCTCCTTTTGGACATTCCTGGCCTATTGTTGCGTCACCGGAGGCAGCATACTCATAATAGGCTCGGCAACGGGGGTGTCGGTAATGGGCATGGAAAATATCACGTTCGGCTATTACCTCAAACGATTCTCGCTTCTTGCCGTGGTCGGTTACATTTGCGGCGCAGCGGTATATCTGTTGTGCTGACGGCCGCAAATCCATGCGCACAAATAAAAGGCGCACTCCGGGACTGTTGCGGGGTGCGCCTTTTTTATCTCGTCAGACAGGATGTGTCTTGGGATGCGATGTTGAGAATGTGGTTGATGCGCTCGACAGACGGAGCCCTGTTGTCGGAAATCACACCTCGCGGCGGTAATGTGTCGGTGGCCGCCACGGGTAACGGTATGGCCTCGTGACGATAGAAACGGTATGAAAGCCACCCCAGCACCATCATCAGCGTCAAAGCCATAATACCCACAACCTCACGACGTTGTATTGAATGCTCGTTGTCCATGTCATTCGTCATCTTCATTGCTTCCTGCCCCAAAGGGCAATATCATGTCGCGATAGCGGTGCGACGGTGAGGGTATGAAAGGGTGTGCCGGCATAAGCTCACTCCATCTGCGGTCTATCGAGGCTATGGTGTCGTCGTCCATGGCCACTATATTGGGCCACCTGCGGCCGAACCCGTTGATGCCACCCACCTTGGCGCGACAGTCGAAAAAGCATACACCGCCACATACCGACATGTCACGCCCGGGGTCGACATTAGATGCCGCCGTCCACAACATTATGCCGTTGTCGCTCAGTGACACTCCGCGGTCAAACAACAGCACCGCGCGTACACCGCCCCAGGTGGTCGAGGAGGCAAGTCGGCGGCACACATCGGCGAAGTCGGCCTCGTGCGACATGTGTGCGGCAACTGCGGGCCACCCCTGCCTTAAAAGACGGTCGTCAAGGTCGGTGACCTCACCGTCGCATCCGCCGTCATCTGCCGGCATGGCGAAAGGAGGACGAGAGTCGGCCTTGGGGGCTGTGGCGTCAACGGCCATTTTGGAGCCGAATGCGAATGTCGACGACGAGTGGTCGAGCACATCGAGCGGACCGCGACAGACCATGAGGTCGCTTTGAGGGTCGACGCCCGCCAGGGCTCTCCCCACCAAGGGGCCGTCAGAGAGCCGTCCGCCCGGCCCCGAGGTCAGAACCATGAATTTGTTGAACATCATCTGCCCGGCACCCCACATCGACGAAGCCACCTTGAAGGCCGCACCGGCGTAACGGTCGGTGATATCGAAAAGGGCTATGTTGTGAGCCACGCCCTCGGGCGGCATGTACATGTCGACAACGTCGGGCTGGGCCACATGGCGTATGGGCGAGAGGAATATGCGTTCTGTGGCCTCGGCAATGTAACGGTCTTCCATGGGAGGCACTCCCACGAGGGTGGCCGGATAGACGGCATCGTCGCGGCATGTCATGCAGGTGACGTGAAATATCGGATAGAGGTCTTCGAGTGAATAAAAACCGGTGTGATCGCCGAAAGGGCCCTCGACCACCTTATCTTCGGCGGGGTCGACATAGCCCTCTATCACAAAATCGCTGTCGGCGGGTATCCATATATCGTTAGTGAGCGACTTTACCATCCTGACGGGGCGGTGTCTTAGAAATCCCGCCAACATATATTCGTCCACCCCGTCGGGCAGAGGTGCCGTGGCGGCGTATATACATGCGGGATCGCCGCCTATGGTCACCGTCACGGGCATACGTTCGCCGCGACGACGGTATTGCTCGTAATGGCGCGCACCCGTCTTGTGCAGATGCCAGTGCATGCCTGTGGTGTCTTTGCCCATTATCTGCATGCGATACATGCCCGTGTTGCGGCTGCCGTTGTCGGCATCTATGGTATGCACCAGCGGCAATGTTATGAAGGCGCCACCGTCATGCGGGGCCCACTGAGGCACAGGCAGCATCGAAAGGTCGACGTCGTCGCCCATGTACACCCTCTTTTGGCACCGTCCCCGCCCTTTCGTCCGCCGAGGCATCCAACAGGCCGCCTCTTTAAGCAGGGGCAGCATCTTGAGCTTGTCGGCAAATGAGCTCTTGGGCGACATGGCCTTGTCGAACAGGCCGTCTATGCGGGCGGTTATATCATCCAGCCGCGACACCCCCAAAGCCATGGCCATGCGATGCGACGACCCCATAAGATTGGTGGCCACGGGGAACGGCAACCCGGCTCCCTCGAACAACAGCGCCTTGCCTCCGTGCGGTTGTTTGCATTGACGGTCGGTAAGCTCGGCAATCTCAAGGTGTGTCGAGACAGGGGCCTTTATGCGTATCAGCTCACCGCTCTTATCGAGCAGCTCTATGTATTCTTTCAGGTTCATCTGCAAAAAATGTATTCCTAAGGCGCCGTCGGTGGGCGTTGCGGCCTCTTTAGTGTTGCCGTTATGTCTGTTTTGTGTCTCTTTGTCGCCTTTTCGTGTCGCTTTTATGTCTCTTAGGAAAGGTCGTGCCTCTCTTAAAACAGCAGACCCACCATCAGCAGGCCCAACCCCACCGATGTTACCGTCGCCACCATTCCGGGCATCATGAACGAGTGGTTGAGTATATATTTGCCTATGCGTGTGGTGCCCGTGCGGTCGAAATTGATTGCTGCCACCACTGTGGGGTAATTGGGTATGAAGAAATAGCCGTTAACCGCCGGAAACAACGCTATGAGCATATAGGGCGATATGCCCAGCGCCAGCCCCAAAGGCAGAAGCGCCCGTATGGTGGCCGCCTGGCTGAAAAGCAATATCGACATTACGAACAACGCCACTCCGAACAACCACGGCATGCTCGTGACAGTCTCTTCTATCGACCCTTTTATCTCGGCCATGTTGCCGGCAATGAATGTGTCGCCCATCCATGCAATGCCGAATATGGCCACCACCGCCTGCATGCCCGCCGAGAATACCGAACCTTGCGCCGCCTTGACACCCCCGGTACGCGTCACCAACAATATCAGTGCCGCGGCTGCAAGCATTACAGTCTCAATGATATATGACATGGACATGGCGCGCCCCTCAAACGTCGGACGCAGCTCCGGCACCGATCCGAACACAACGATGCTCGCCGTCGCCGCAAGAAACAGCACCACCGACCACAGGGCACCGCGACCGCCCGTCGCACCCTTCCTGTGGTCATAGCCCCCCTCAAGCTCTCCGGCATTGAGACGACGCAGGTATTCGGCATCGTCCTTGAGCTCCTTGCCCACTTTCAGCGAGCACAGCGCCCCCGTAACCACTCCTATGAGGGTGCATGGTATCGATATCATCAGTATGTCGCCCAACGTGACGTCGAAGCCGCCGCCCACCAGCAGACTCAGCAGCGCCACCGTCGCCGCCGATATCGGGCTCGCCGTAATGGCCTGCTGCGAGGCTATCACCGCAATGGCCATGGGTCGCTCGGGTCGTATGCCCGTCTGGGCGGCAACCTCGGCAATGACAGGCAACACCGAGTATGCCACATGTCCCGTGCCGGCAACAAAAGTGAACGTATATGTCACAAGCGGACTAAGTATCGTTATCCGTTTGGGATTGCGGCGTAATATCTTCTCTGCCCATCTCACCATCAGGTCGAGACCTCCCGCCGCCTGCATGCACGAGGCCGCCGCGATAACAGCCACTATCATCAGCATGACATCTATAGGCGGCGAGGTCGGCTCAAGCCCGAACACAAACACCAACACACCCAGTCCCAGTCCTCCGAACACCCCGAGCCCGATACCACCGAAACGAGCACCCGCAATTATCGCCGCCAGAACGACAGCCAGTTCCATAGCCATAAAAACACGCTTTTTTAATTTCTTCCACAAAGATAAACATTTGTCGGCAATGACAACACACACCGTGCAAGGGCGCCGGTTATCGGTTTGCGGGAACGGCCGTTACTTTACTGGTACTGCCTCTTTTATTGTTTGCCGGCACTGCCTCCGGCGGCCCTTCCGGGGGAGGGGTCTCGGACCCCGTTTTGAGATATTGAGGACAAACTAAGGAATAAGCACGAAAGTTATGTGTAAAGATGCTCGACTTGGGTCTCACACCTTTACACATAACTTTCGTTTTTGGCCCTAAGGGTTGGTACCTGAAGTATGTCAAAACATGGGCCATGGCTCTCGTGGGAAGGGTGGGAGGCGGGACGGCAAAGCATCGGCGGGCATTTCTCATGCTGCGGCGGGCCGACCTGCGGTCGGCCTCATAGGGCGCGGATTCGAGGTCATGTGTGTGATGAATGAGATTTTTGGCGTTACGGAGAGCGGCACTGAGCCTGCGGAGGGCTAAGCGAGAAAGTCATGTACTTCTCCACCGCCCCTAATTCACCGTCCTATAATATTGCTCTGCGTTGTGCGGCCCTCCGTTTGGCAGAGGCTCCAGGCCGCTCGGGCTTTTGTCCTTCAGCCCGTTACAAGGAATTTGTGTTTGCTCCACACTTCGTGTGTCGAACAAGGAAAAGTGTGCGGTGTTCGTTGCACTCAGACCGCCCTGCCGGGAATGGGGGGCCGACCGCAGGTCGGCCGCATCGGCGTGGAGGTCGAGAGCGTGATGATGGTCGGGCGTGGTGCGTGAACAAGACGGGCGGCACCTTGGATTGGCCGGTACGTGCCTTTAGCCTGTCGGAGCTTCGGGCCGATCCTGGGAGGCAAGGTGCGAGGGTCTTGGGTGGCGGCGTGCTGCCTTAGTCACTGCACTATAATAACCAAACGGGGTTACGGACTTCAGCGGGGGATTTTCTGCCCACCGCGAGGTGCGGCCCGTTGCGGCCTCGTGCCTCGGCCGTTTTGCGGGAACAAAAGCCATGCGGGGCAAAGCATCCGAGTCGTAAGGTGCGAGCGGTGGCTGGCGCATCACTTTATGCTTTGCCGCACTGCCCCACTTTTGTTTGCCGCTCTGTTTCCGCACCCTTTCCGCGAAGCAGTCATGGCCCATGTTTGAATATCCTTTAGACACAAAACCAAGGGCCGAAAACATATATGTCTTAAATGTGTTTCGACATGCGTCTTACACATTTAAGACATTATCCTCTTAGTATTTGCTCTCAAAAATATCAAAAGGGGGTCCGAGACCCCTCCGTGACCCCTCCCCCGGAAGGGCCGCCGGAGGCAGTTCTGTCAAACCATAAATGGCAATGCCCGCAATACATAACGACAGTTCCCGCAATACAAAAGGCCGGACCCCAAAAGGTTCGACCTTGTAAATTTGTGCCTTTATGGGGCACGGTGTATTGCGTGGTTATTTTTTAGCCCACCAGAGCTTGGTGGTGTAAGCGTCGCCACCTGCGCCGAGGTCGGGCAGACCCACTGCTCTGAGGTTGGCACCGTTCTTGGTGTACTCGCCTGAGGGATACTTCATGCGGGCGACAATCTCGGTGATGCTCTCGTCGATGGGCTGGAACTTGTAAGACTCGGTGGTGCCGTTGGCATATGTAACGTTGGCGGTCACCTCGCCGGGAAGCACCAGCATCTTGGGATAACCGGTGCGGCGATATTCGCTCCATGCCTCCATTGAGTTGTGACCGAAGTTATGAATGTACTTCTGTGTCACGCACAACTCTTTCTTGCCTTCGTCGTCGGCTGCGTTGAATAGGTTGGTCACAAAGGCGACATATCCGTTGTCGGCTGCGCCCCACTCCTCGAGCGACGCTTTTACGCCCGCCTCGAAGTCAGCCACATCGCCGGTAACTTCGGCTTTGAGCAACAACGAGTTGGCACAGTCTGTCATCGTCATCCAAAATTCCATCTCAGAGACCTTGCAGTTGTTGGTGGCCATGCTGATGGTCTTGGTGCGATACTCTTCCCAATAGGCGTTTCTGATGTTGCTGGGCAGACCGTAAGGCAGACCCAGGAGGTTTACGTTGTGGTCACCGACCATGGCAGCCAAACGGGGGTCAACCTGTCCGGCCATGGGTGAGGTGTAATTAGGCTTGGGGTTGGCGCCACCTTTCATATATTCGGCCAAGGCGTAAGACATGGTAAAGTCGTTGCGTTTGTTGACGAAATACATGTAATAGATGGGCGAATAACCGGGGTTGGCGCTTATGAAGTTCAAGTTGGCATTGCCGGCATTGGTTTCTATAATACCTCTTGCTATGGCAGCCTGAGCCTTGGTTTTCCAGTTAGGATCGACATTGCTGGTGCGCACTGCAAGGCGAAGCAACATGGTGTTGGCGAAACGATACCAGTTTTCGGGTTTGCCGCCCAACATAACGTCGCATGAGCCGGTGCCGGTCGAGGGGCTTGTCCAGCCTTTGCCGCCACGGTCGATAACACCCTTGAGAAGATCAGATGCCTTGGTGAGGTCTTTCTCCAGGGCCTCGAAAACCTCTTTCTGAGTGTTGTATTTGGGGGTAACGACACCCTGACCCTCAACGCTGTTGTAATGGTAAGACTCCGTGTAAGGTATGCCGCCGAAGGTCTCGGCAAGCAACTGCAGGCCGTAAGCCTTCATTATCATGGCAGAGGCCACCTGAAGGTCAACATCGCCATACTGGGCCATGGTGGGGTCGGTGGTGCAAATGTCTATGATAGACTGAGCGTCGTTGAGTGTCAGATAGACGTTTTCAAAGACGGTGTTGTCTGACGATATGCGGAAGCCATACAACGACTCGTTGTCGAGCTCGCTCTGTGCCCAGTGCTGCGATGCCACACCATTGATGCGCACCGAGGTGAAAGCACCGTACAAGTTATACATGAATCTGTATTGCGCCCTTGTCAACAAAAACGGCGTGGGCACCGCTGTGGGTCTGTTGGGGTCTTCGTTGATCTCGGTAAGGTTTTTCTGGCAAGAGACAGCCGTAACCACCGCAAACAACCCTATGACCGCTTTCTTTAATATATTTTTCATATCTGTTGGCGTTTGAAAATTAGAAATTGAAACTCAAACCGACACCGAACGTCCTGGTCGATGGTATGTAACCGCCCTCGAGACCCTGAATGTTAGAGCCTGAAGCCTGCAGGTACTCCGGGTCGAAGTGTTTGTTGTCGTTCATGAAAGTGGCAAGGTTGCGGCCGAAGAACGAAAGACGGATGTCTTTGATGGGGCCGGTCCATTTGCGGGGGAAAGTGTAACCGAAACGAATCTCACGCAACTTGATATAGTCGGTCTTATAGACGTTCTGGGCATCGACACCTTTGGCGAAATAGTAACCGTAATTCTTGGCGCTCAAAGCGGTGGTGTTCTTAACGGGGGTGTCGCTGGGGTTGCCTTTGGCGTCGGTATATTTGATCACCTTGTTGCCATTGGCGTCGGTGGTCATAGTGCCATAAACACCGTCGAGAACGATACCGTGGTTACGGATGTTGTCCCACTTGCCGTCCACATAAGTCATCTGGGCAGACTCTTTAAGGATACCTGAATACATACCGTAAGCGTTAGATATCCAATACATGTGGCCGCCCAGCTGCATGTCGAACAAGATGCTCAGATCGAAGCCCTTGTAAGAGAATGAAGAGCTGAGACCCGCGGTGAACTTGGGCGCCGCGTTACCTATGTTGGTAATTTCGGTGGGACGATAGATACCTGAAGTGGTAACAAGGCGGTTGCCATACTCGTCGGTCTGATAGTCGGTACCGTATATGATGGGATATGCGCTGCCCACATAGGCACCCGACTCGACAGAGAAGCCGTTGGTCGACAGACGGAGATAGTCGATGCCGTCGGCAAGCCTTACCACGCGGTTCTTAAGGGTTGCCATGTTGAACGACAGATCCCACTTGAAGCCGCTCTTGGTCGACACGGGGGTGCCGCTGATTGTGAACTCCCAACCGTTGTTGGTCATAAGGCCGGCGTTAGAATAGATGCTGGTATAACCGGTACCCGCAGAGACCGAGAGGGGAATGATCTGGTCACGGGTCTGCTTGTCGAAGTAAGCCAGGTCGAAGCTCAGGCGACGGTTGAAGAAGCTGGCCTCCAAGCCCACCTCCCAAGAGTCGGTACGCTCGGGTTTGAGGTAAGGGTTTTGCAACGACGAGGGGTTACCGTACATGGGGTTGCCGTTAAAGTTGTTTGAAGACGAGTAATAACGGTCTATAGAGTAAGTGCTCGCGTCGTTACCCACCTGAGCCCAACCGCCGCGCAGCTTGGCGAAGCTGAGCCAGTGAACGTCTTTCAGGCCGGGAAGCTGAGAGAGTATGACGCTGAGGTTGAACGAGGGATAGAAGTAAGAGCGGTTGTTTGCCGGCAGGGTGCTCGACCAGTCGTTACGACCGGTGATATCGAGATATATCATCTGGTTGTAATCCAACGTCGCCTGTGCAAAGATAGAGTTGATGCGCTTGTGCGACTTATTGTCATAAACGCCGGCAAGCTGCGTCGAGTTGGCAAGGTTATAGATGCCGGGCACCACAAGGCCGCCTTTGGTGACACCGCCGGTGTAACTGTATTTGCGGTCGTTGCTTGAAGTACCTGCCATGATAGAGAAACCTATCTTGTCTTTGGCGTAACGGTCGGCATAGTTGGCGAACACGTCGAAGTTGGTCTCGACATAGAAACGCTCAACCAGATAGTATTCAGACTGACTTTGAGAACCGACAGCGGTGATCTCCTCTATCTTGAAGCGGAACATATCCATACCGGCACGACCCGTTATGGTCAGTTTGTCGTCTAAGAACTTAAGTTTGACGCCTGCGTTGCCATAAACACGGTCGCGACGGTCTCTCTCTGCGTTCTCGTTGACCATCCAATAGGGGTTGTCGGAATATTTGGGGGTGGCGTCGTTCCATGCGGTGCGGTTCCACGTACGCTGAGTGCCGTCGGGGTTTTTATAGGCCTGCAACTCGTCATAGTCGAGCTGGGTCTGAGTCCACTGCCACATGTTGCGGGCGGGGTTCTTTGAGCCGTAACCGGTCTGGGGACGTGCCTTGCCCTTGTTTTCGACATAGTTTACCGCAAGCCAAGAGCTCAGGTGCTTGTTGATGTCGGCCGTGCCGTTGAAAGATACGGTGTGACGCAACAGGCGGCTGTTGGGGGTGATACCTGTCTGCGAAAGGTTGGTGTAAGAGAGACGATAGGAGTAACCTGCATCAGAACCTGAGATCTGTATGTTGTTGGTGGTACCCACGCCGTTCCGGAAGAAGTCGTGATAGTCGTGCTCGGGATATACCCATGACTTGGGTTTGAGATAGTTTTCGGTATCCCACTCGTCGAACGAGTTCCATGCCAGATATTTGAGGTTCTCGTCATAGGCGGGACCCCAGCTCTCGTCGGCCGAATAGTTGATTATGTTATAATCTTTGCCGTTAATGGCCACTTTAGTGAATGCTTTGGCGGGATCCTGAGCCGAACCGCCACCATAGAGCTTCTGGGCCTCGGGCATGATGCCCGGGGTGTCGATGGTAACCTGTGAGTTGACAGAGACACCGAAGTGTTTGCTGCCTGTCTTCTTGGCCTTCTTGGTGGTTATCAACACCACGCCGTTGGCACCGCGCGAACCGTAAATAGCCGTTGCACCCGCACCTTTGAGCACAGAGATGCTCTCGATGTCGTCGGGGTTGAGGTCGCCCGCGCCGCCGCCGACGTCATAACCACCGCCCGCACCAGAGGCACCTGACGAATAGTCTGACGTGCCGATGGGCACACCGTCCACCACGAAGAGGGGCTGGTTGTTGCCGGTCACCGAGGTGTTGCCGCGTATGTTGATGCGGGCACCACCGCCGAGCTGACCAGAGGCCTGGGTGATCTGCACACCTGAAACACGGCCTGAGAGGGCACCCACCACGTTAGAGGTGCGGGCCTTGGTCATCTCGTCGCCGTCCACTTCAGAGACGGCATAACCGAGAGCCTTTTTCTCACGGCTCACACCCAAACCGGTGATGACCACCTCCGAAATATTGAGCGCATCCTCGGTAAGGGCAACCTTAACGTTAGAGCTTGTTGCGGGAACGTTTACCGTCTCGGTCTTGTAACCGAGATACGAGACCTCGAGCACCGCAGCGCCCGCAACATCCGTGATAGAGAATCGACCGTCGGCGCCGGTAACGTCGCCGCGACTGGTTCCGTTCAAGATGACAGTCGCTCCGATGATCGGAGAGTTGGTTGTGGCATCAACCACAGTGCCGGACAAATTTCTCGTCTGCGCGAATACGGCTTGCGCGCATAACGAAAGAGCCAGCACTAACATCAAAGTAAAATTTTTCATGTACTGCCTTTTTAGTGTGAATAAATGGGTTGTTTCGTTTTTTTCTCGCGGGTTACTTTTTATCGGGATTTGCCTGCAACTTAGGGTGCCATAAACCGACACACGAGCCTTAACTTTTTGGTTGCGGAGGAATGTATTACACCCCGCCGCCGTTAAAATTCAAACAAGCCATAAAAGAAACCCCTTTGCATCCGCATATTACCCATTTTTTTCAAAAAATCCAAATTATTTACCATCGTTTACAAAAACACACAGAACAGGTCATAAGCATTTACTCACACAAAACCTCTTATATTCCGACAAATACAACCATACTATTCCATTTTATAATTTTCAAGCCCCCATTTACTTAAAAATCTTAAATTTACATTTTCTTCAAAAAAATTTCAGTTCGACACTTAAAGGGCTCTCAAAATTCAATTTTTAAGTTATGTGTCGATTAACCCGAAGAGCTGAGAATTGCGGTTACATATATTCACCAAAGGAGAAAGTTTTATTATTATCGTTTACCGATTATGAGAAAAGCAATTAGATACAGACAAAAAATGTTAAATTCTCAACACACAATCGTTTTAGAAGCCCCTCAGAGGCATGCTGTTTCCATCTTACAATGTCGTTTTCTGCCCTTATGGCGCTTTTACCTCCGCTTCTTTTTACACAGATACGCAGGGCGGCGGATATCGTTAAAACAGGAACAAATAACGGTTTGGCAACTCTATTTCGGCCTCTGTCACCATTTGCCCGAACGGCTCGCTGAGGGCCCGACATGCGGTTGCCCCAAGGCACGAAATAGCCTATCCCGGCCCCATCGGAGCCTTTAAGACTGACTGTCGATAGCCGTGCCTGAGCTCAACAGGCGCGATGTGCGACCGTTGCCGTCGATGAAAGGATGTAAATATCATTATATCTATCGTAAACGCCGTCGAAACACAACCTATATCACAAATAACAGATAAAAATGCACGCAAAAAATGGTCAAACTTCACCTGATATTACAATATTTACATTGTAATACAATTATATTTCCATGATTTCATGATGATATTTGAATGTGCCAACACCACGATTAAAGGCAGAAAAAAGGAGGTTACGTTTTCCGTAACCTCCTTTTTACGTGGGCCCAACAGGGCTTGAACCTGTGACCCCCTGATTATGAGTCAGGTGCTTCTAACCAACTGAGCTATGGGCCCCACGATTTTCATCGTTTGCGGTGCAAATATATAATATTATCGTATTACTTGCAAATTTTACGAACAATTTTACATTCACTAAATCATATATCACTGATTATCCGCACATTAAAATACACACAAAATCTGTAAAAAATACGACTAATCACAGTAAATACCACCATAAAAGCAGCCAAACATGATGATATAATATTAAAACACTGTCGTATTAACGATATAATATCAGTCCAAACACTAAAAACACCATGCCAATATCACACAAAAACGATGTCCTCCACCACCATGGCCCGCAAAACATACTTTAATTCAATAAAACAGACCGTCATATATTTTTTTAATTAACTTTGAGGCAAAATTAGAATCACATTGTTTTTCATAATACACTTTATCAAGCAATGAAAGAGAATATGGATTGGGCTAAACTCGGTTTTAGCTATCGCAAGACGAACTATAACGTCAGATGTTATTACCGCAACGGCAGTTGGGGTGAGCTCGAGGTTCATTCCGAAGAGACCATACCCATGCACATGGCCGCATCGTGCCTGCACTATGGCCAAGAGGCGTTCGAGGGTCTGAAGTGTTATCGTTGCAAAGACGGCAAGGTGCGCCTGTTCAGGGTTGCCGACAACGGCCGGCGCATGGCCTCGTCGTCGGAATACCTGCAAATGGCCGTGCTGCCCGTGGAGCGCTTCATAGAGGCGGTGCATAAGGTGGTAAGCCTCAACGAGGAGTTCATACCGCCGTACGAGAGCGGGGCTTCGCTCTATATAAGGCCGTTCCTCATAGGCACAGGCGCGCAGGTGGGCGTCAAACCCGCCGACGAATATCTGTTCGTGGTGTTCGTATCGCCGGTGGGCCCCTATTTCAAGGGCGAGGGTGAGATAACCATGTGCCTGGAGCACACTTACGACCGCGCGGCACCTCACGGCACAGGCCACGTCAAAGCGGGCGGCAATTACGGCGCCAGCCTCACGGCCTATGTCGAGTCGCACAAAAACGGCTTTGACGGCGTGATTTACCTCGATCCCAAAGAGAAAAAATATATCGACGAGGTGGGCGCGGCAAACTTCTTCGGCATCAAAGAGGGCACCTATGTGACCCCCGAGTCGCCGTCGATACTCCCCTCCATCACCAACAAGAGCCTCTGCGCCATAGCCGAAGACATGGGCCTTAAGGTGGAGAGGCGCCACATACCCTATCAGGAGCTCGACACCTTCGAAGAGGCGGGCGCATGCGGAACGGCAGCGGTGATAACGCAGATAAACAACATCTTCGACCCCCAAAGCGGCAAGACCTATAAGTTCAGAACAGGAGCCGACACCTGGAGCCACAAGCTCTATCAGCGCCTGGTGGATATACAACACGGCGAGGCGGAAGACAAGTTCGGCTGGGTCACGACGCTATAATAAAAGTGGCGGCCCTGTCTGCCCGTTGATGGAAGCGAAATACAGACCCGGGACCTTTAACCAAGATGGCGACATCATAAAAACAGCTATTCTCTTTTTTATGACACACCATCCGGACAGGATCCCCGCGACAATTTCCGACAGCGAGGTCTCACAACGGCCCCATAACATGACAGAACCTCTTTTTCGGGCGGTGTCAACCATGCCGCCCGACTTGATTTGATGCCGCACACGCATAAGGCAAAACAGACAAAGCAATGAAGGTAAACCAATCGGACATAGGAGTGATAATAGTGGCCGGCGGCAGGGGCACACGCATGGGCGCGTCGACACCCAAGCAGTTTTTGCCTCTGTCAGAGCATCGTTGTGTGCTCGAGGTCACCGTCGAGCGTTTCGCGCAGGCCCTGCCCGGAGCCGACATAGTGGTGGTGTTGCCGGCCGACAGCATGGCATCGTGGCACGACATCAACTCAAAGCATGACTTTAACACCCCTCACACAACGGTGGCAGGCGGCGACACCCGCTTCGGCTCGGTGGCTGCCGGACTGGGCGCACTGCCGCACAAAGAGCTGGTGGCCGTGACCGACGGAGTAAGGCCGTTCGTGACACAAGAGCTGATAGCCCGTCTTATAGACGATGCGGCAGATTACGGCAGCGCCGTGGCCTCACTGCCCGTGACCGACACCCTGCGACGAAGATGCGGACAAGGCTCGATGAGTGCCGACCGCAACGAATATTTCACGGTGCAGACGCCCCAGGTGTTCACCCACAGTGTGTTGCAGAGGGCTTACACGCAACCGTTCGACGAGCGTTTCACCGACGACGCCTCAGTGGTGGAGTCGTTAGGCCTGAATGTGCATTACACCCCCGGCGACAGGGGCAACATCAAGCTCACGACGCCCGAAGAGCTGGTCATGGCCAGGGCAATATATGCCTTGCAAGGCTGATAAAAAGGAGTAAATGAAAAAAAATGCGTCAAAATATTGTTATCCAAAGAAATATATTATAACTTTGGGGTCTCAATTTGATGCGGTTTAATTTTAAAAGCACAATAAATCATTATGACTAAGGCAGATATCGTAAACGAGATTTCTAAAGTGTCCGGCGTTGAAAGAGCGCAGGTACAACAGATCGTCGAGCTTTTCATGGAAAGCATAAAAGACTCTATGATAGAGAAAAACAACGTATACCTTAGAGGTTTCGGTTCTTTTATCATCAAAAAACGCGCCAAGAAAGTGGCTCGCAACATCTCGAAAAACATCACCATCGAGATACCCGAGCACGACATCCCCGCGTTCAAACCCTCTAAGTCTTTCGCCGTAAAGGTAAAGGAATCGAAGACAAAATAGTGCGGAAATCATATTAATCAACCATAAAAACCATAGTTATGCCAAGCGGAAAGAAAAGAAAAAGACATAAAATGGCCACTCACAAGAGGAAAAAACGTCTTAGAAAAGACAGGCACAAAAAGAAGAAATAGTCTTTTTCATTAACAACTCAAAGGAACCTAAAGGAAAGCAATCTTCTGCTCTCTTTAGGTTTCTTTCGTTAAATAAGAGGTGTCGGGGCCGCTGTTGCGTAATAGGTTAAAGGTTACGTCATTAGAGAGGGCCGGCACCATGAAAATAATCCGGCGATATTATGCCGCCTTGCGGTTTGCCATACCGCACACGAGGTTTGAGCCTGCCGCGAAAGAGTACGGACTCAAGGCAGGCGGCATACAAAGACAAGCAGGTCACGGGGTTACACACAAGAAGACATGACGAAGAGACCCGCATCAAAGCATCACCGTCTTCGGGCACCATTTTTGAAGCCGCATTCTTTTAAGAGAGGTTACTTTCACAGGAGCGCAAAGTGGTCACGTTTTTGCATACAAAAGCGTCAGCATGACAGTGACACGACACAACGCCGGGTATAAACGCCGCCAAAGCGGGAAAAGGGCGGGCAGGATACCGCCATATACAACACACTGCATATATTATATATGGACAATATAAAAAGAGAACTGGTAATACATTGCAGCGACGAGATAATCAACATAGCCCTGCTGGAAGAGGGTCAGTTGGTCGAGCTGCACAAAGAAGAGAAGAGCCAAGAATACGGTGTCGGCGACATATATTTAGGTAAGATACGTAAAACCATGACGGGGCTCAACGCCGCGTTCGTCTCGATAGGGTCGGCCCGCGACGCCTTCATACACTATCTCGACTTAGGCAGTCAGTTTCACAACTTCAACAAGATGGTCGAGACCGTCACCAAGAAGAAGCCTTTCTCGATGAAGAACTTCAAGCGTCAGGACGAGGTGCCTCGCAGCGGACGCATCAACGAAGTGCTGTCGTCGGGGCAGACGGTGATGGTGCAGGTAATAAAGGAGGCCATATCGACCAAGGGGCCGAGGGTGAGCACCGAGATATCGCTCACAGGGCGTCACATAGTGCTGCTGCCTTTCGAGAGCAAGGTGTCGATATCGCAGAAGATACGCTCGGGCGAAGAGCGCAAACGCCTGAAAGGCATCGTAAGCAGCCTTCTGCCCCCCGGCTTCGGTGCCATCATACGCACGGCGGCAGGCAAGAAAGAGCGTGAGGACATAGAGGCCGATGTGCGTCAGTTGCTCATCAAGTGGGACACCGTAATGGAGCGTCTGCGCAATGCCTCGGTGCCATCCATGCTGCTCTCGGAAGAGACCCGCATAAACACCATACTGCGCGATCTGCTCAACGACACATTCAGCAACATATATGTGGACGACCGCCACATACACACCCAGATAAAAGATTACATACGGCAAATAGCTCCCGAGAAAGAGAAGATAGTAAAGCATTACAAGGGCAGCGCATCCATATTCGACAATTTCGACATCACACGCCAAATAAAGGGCCTTTTCGGCAAGCTGGTGCCCTTCAAGCGCAAGTCTTACATGATAGTGGAGCACACCGAGGCACTGCATGTGATAGACATAAACAGCGGTCCGCGCATGCGCAACGCCGACTCTCAGGACGAGATAGCCTTAGAAGTCAACCTCAACGCCATACCGGTGATAGCCCGCCAGTTGCGTCTGCGCGATATGGGCGGCATCATAGTGATAGACTTCATTGACCTGCGCCGCAACGAAAATAAAGACAAGGTTTATCAGGCGATGCGCGAGGCCATGGCCGGCGACAGGGCGCGCCACACGGTGCTGCCGCTCTCCAAGTTCGGCCTCATGCAGATAACGCGTCAGAGGGTGCGCCCCGAGACCAAGATAAACAACAAGGAGCTGTGCCCCACATGCCGTGGCACAGGCAAGATAGCCCCCTCCATATTGTTCGACACCGAGATAGAGAACCAGATCGCCTATTTCGTGGAAGAGCAGAAGGTGCGATACATGAAACTGTCGGTACACCCCTATGTGGCCTCGTTTCTGACCAAAGGGCTGATAAGCCTGCGCATGAGGTGGATGCTCAAATATGGGTGCATGATAAAGATACACCCCGACGAGTCGGTGGGCTATGTCGAGTCGTTCTATTACGACCGTTACGGCATGCCTCTGACCCAAGACAGCACCCTCTATGAGACAGTGGCCCGCGACGAGAGCGAATATGACGACGAGGATGACGACATAAGATAGCCCCTGACATGCGCAAGGATGAGTTAATAGAGATATACCGGCACGACAAGGCCACTGCCCTCCTTGCGGCCCTGCCCGAGGGGGTCACCACGCTTTCAGGAATGTCGGGCTCGGCGCTGTCGCTATATGTGGCGGCGGTGTCGTCCATGAGCGGCGGTGTCGATGTCATAATAGCCGACGACAAAGACGCCGCCGGCTTTATCTATTACGACCTTCTGAACTTCATACCCTCCGAAGAGCTCTTCTTCTTCCCCACCTCATACAAGAGGTCGACCCTGTTCGGTGCCGAGAGCGCCTCCAACATAGTGCAACGCACGGCTCTGCTGACGGCTCTTGCATCTGCCCCCGGGCGCATGGTGGTGTGCACCTATCCCGAAGCTCTCTCTGAGAAGGTGGCCGACAGAGGACACCTCAAGGCCGCCACCGTAAAGATAGCCAAGGGCGACAGGGGCGGCGTGGGAGCGTTGACCGAGAGGCTCGCCAAAATGGGCTTCGAGCGTAACGACTTCGTGTGGACGCCGGGGCAGTATTCGGTGAGGGGCGGCATTGTCGACATATTCTCTTACGGCGACATACACCCCTGCCGTGTCGACTTCTTCGGCGACGAGATAGACTCCATAAGACTCTTCGACATCAACACCCAGCTGTCGACCCAAACCATAGAGCATACAGAGATAGTGGGCAGGCTCACCGGCGGCGGCCGTGTGTTGCCCGAGCTTATAGGGCAGTGCCCGGTCAGACGTTACTGGGTGGTGACACCCGAGCTTGTGACAAGCCGTCTCGACCAGATACGCGTCCAGGTGCTCGCCCGCGGGGACGGCAAAGAACCGGCCGACGAGGTGTGCTCGGGGGCGGCGTTGTGCCGTGCTCTCGAGGGCGAGAGGGTGGTGGCGTTGCACGGCTCTTTTGCCGGACTCGCCGACGTGGGGCGCATAGAGGTGTCCAAGAGTCCGCAGCCCTCCATAGGCAAAAACTTCGAGCTTCTGACAAGCGATCTCGCCTCACGCAGGCAGGAGGGTTACCGCCCGCTTATAGTGACCGAGAATGCCGCCCAGATAGACCGTCTTACAGGCATCATGGCCTCGACAGGCGGGGCGGGCCTCTTCGAGAGCATGGAGGCGACACTGCACGGCGGCTTTGTCGACCATGACAACCGGATATGTCTTTACACCGACCACCAGATATTCGAGCGCAACCACCGTTACAAGCTCATGCGCGAGCTGCCCAAGGCCGAGGGACTGTCGATATCGGAGCTTCAGGAGATGAGCCCGGGCGACTATGTGGTGCACATAGACCACGGCATAGGCCGTTACGGCGGGCTTACACGCTCGGTGGAAAACGGCAGGATGACCGAGGCGGTCAAGATAGTATATCGTGACGGCGACATATTGCTGGTGGGGGTACATTCGCTTCATAAGATATCGAAGTATAAAGACGGCGACACCGAGAGCGCTCCCAAGATTCACAAGCTGGGGGGCGGGGCGTGGGCGCGTCAGAAGCTGTCGGCCAAAAGCCACGTCAAAGACATTGCCAAAGACCTCATAGCCCTATATGCCAAGCGTATGGCCTCGCAGGGTCACGCCTTCTCGCCCGACGGTTACATGCAGCAAGAGCTTGAGGCGTCGTTCATGTATGAAGACACCCCCGACCAGCAGAAGGCCACCGAGGCGCTCAAACGCGACATGGAGGCCCCCGTGCCCATGGACAGGCTGGTGTGCGGCGATGTGGGCTTCGGCAAGACGGAGCTGGCAATAAGGGCCTCGCTCAAAGCGGCCGTCGACGGCAAGCAGGTGGCGGTGCTGGTGCCCACCACTGTGTTGTCGCTGCAACATTACCGCACCTTTACGCGGCGTCTGTCGGGGCTGCCGGTGACGGTCGAGAACCTGTCGCGCAGCAAGAGCGCGGCCCAGACCACCGACATATTGAAGAGGCTCAAAGATGGCAAGATAGACATAATCATAGGCACTCACAAGCTGCTGGGCGCCAAGGTGGAGTTCAAAGATCTGGGGCTTCTGATAATAGACGAGGAGCAGAAATTCGGTGTTTCGAGCAAAGAGAAGCTGCGCAAGATGCGTGAGAGCATCGACACCCTCACCCTCACGGCCACACCCATACCGCGCACCCTGCAATTCTCGCTCATGGGCGCGCGCGACCTCTCCATCATAGCCACGCCGCCGCCCAACCGTCAGCCGGTGTCGACACAGGTGCACGTCTTCTCGCGCGAGCTTATCAAAGAGGCTGTCGAGAGCGAGATAGGACGCGGAGGACAGGTATTCTTCGTGCACAACAAGATAGAGACGATAGGGCGCATAGCCTCGCTCATCGAAGAAGAGGTGCCGGGAGCGCGCATTGCCACGGCGCACGGACGCATGCCTGCGGCACAGTTGGAGCGCATAATGTCTGATTTCATATACGGCGAATATGACGTTTTGGTCTCGACCACCATCATAGAGTCGGGCATAGACATACAGAACGCCAACACCATGATTGTCAACGATGCCCAGAACTTCGGCCTCGGCGACCTGCACCAGTTGCGCGGACGTGTGGGACGCAGCAACCGCAAGGCCTCGTGCCTGCTGCTGACACCTCCCGAGGAGTGCATATCGGAGACGGCGCGCCGGCGTCTGCGGGCCATTGAGGAGTTTGCCGACTTAGGCGCAGGCTTCAACATAGCCATGCAAGACCTCGACATAAGGGGCGCGGGCAACATGCTGGGGGCCGAGCAGAGCGGCTTTATCGCCGACATAGGCTTCGAGACCTATCGCAAGATACTCGACGAGGCCATGACCGAGCTAAAGGCCGAGGGTTACGGCGTGGAGATGCAGGGCGGCGACGCACCCGTGTCTAAAGAGCTTTACGTGAGCGACTGCCAGATAGACCTGCTCGACGAGGCTTTCATTCCCGACAGTTACGTGGCCAACACCGCCGAGAAGATACGCCTCTATCGTGCCATCGACTCGATAGACTCTCCCGAGGAGGCCGCCCGCATAACCTCTGAGCTGACCGACCGTTTCGGCACTCCGCCCGAGCCTGTGACAAGGCTTCTTAAGGTGGTGACACTCAGGCGCAAGGCCATGATGCTAGGCTTTGAAAAAGCGGTGATAAAGAACGGCTTCTTCATACTCCACTTCGTCGGCAAGCCGGGGTCGCCCTATTACCAAAGCGCCACATTCGCCTCCATAATGAACTTTGTGGCCTCGCAGAGCGGCGACGGCTATAAGGTAAAACAGACCGACAGCCGTCTGTGGCTATCAATACGCGGTGTCGGGGGCATAGAAGAGGCCCTTGCCATAGTCGAGGGCATGGAACGTCAGGCCGACGTGGAGGCCCGGTAATGGCGCCTTAAAGGCCGCCCGTACATACAAACCCATCACACCCGAGCGAAAGTCATGAACCTTATAATAGACATAGGCAACAGTTACGCCAAAGCGGCCGTCATTCATGACGGCCGGGTGGTCTCGGAGTATCGTTACCCCACGCTCACCGAGGTCCTGGCCATAGAGCTGACGGAGCGCCACCCCGAGGTCGATGCGGCCATACTTTGTGCCGTGGGGGCGTACGACAAAGCCATAGAGCGCATATTCAAAGAGCGTCTGCCCCGGTTCGTCATATTCAATGCCACCACCCCGTTACCTATAAAGAACGGATACTCCACCCCCGCCACGTTAGGTGCCGACAGGCTGGCCGCTGCGGTGGGGGCGGTGTCGCTCTATGGCGCCGAGGCCATCATACTGGTGATAGACCTGGGCAGCGCCATAACCATAGACACCGTATGCCGGGGCACCTTCCTGGGCGGCAACATAAGCCCCGGTGCAAAGCTGCGGTTCGGCGCCCTGCACGATTACACCTCTGCCCTGCCCCTCTGCAACCTGCCGCAGGGAGAGAGCACCTTTACGGGCCGCTCGACCAAAGAGGCGATAGAGTCGGGCGTGGTGCAAGGCATCATAGGCGAGATAGAGAGTTACATAGACCGGTGCACACGCATTTACGGACACATAACCACGGTTTTTACCGGGGGGGATGCAAATTATTTTGCAGAACGAGTAAAAAATACGATATTTGTAAATTCCCGATTGGTTACTTTGGGGCTGAACATTATCCTTGAAAGCACACGATGAAAATCAGAACACTCCTGCATACCCTTCTCTTCGCATTGCTCACAATGGCAGCCATGCCGGCGGAGGCACAATTCGACAACACGTTGAACGCCTTTTCGCCATACACCTTTTACGGCATAGGCGACCTTAACTTCAGCGGCACGGCCGCCACCAAGACGATGGGAGGCATAGGCGCAGCCACAAGAAGCGGCACATCGTTCAACATCGTCAACCCCGCCTCTTACAGCGCCGCGGCACCGCAGGCTTTCCTCTTCTCGTTCGGCATGCAGGGCCGTAACGATTACCTTAAGTCGGGAACTTTCAAGAGCAGCCATAACGCTTTCAACATCAACGATGTAAGCCTTCAGTTCAGGATACTCGAGGGGTTGGGCTTCGGCCTGTCGGTGGCCCCTTACTCCACTGTCGGATACAAAGCCTCGTTTGTCGACAACTCATCGTCGCTGGCCGACCTGGGTGTGATACGTTACTCATACACCGGCAGCGGCGGCATAACACAGTTTAAGGCGGGACTGGGATGGAAACCCGTCAAGGGGTTATCGATAGGTGTCAACATGCTCTATTACCTCGGCTCCATAAAGCGGATATCGGAGAGCACCTTCTCGGGCGTAATATCGTCGTCTGACGATTTCCGCATCACCCGCATCACCGACAAGCGGCAGGTCAACACCATGAACGTGGAGTTGGGCGCGCAATATGACATAAGGCTGCGCGGCGGCAGGGCCGTCACATTCGGTGCCGTGTACGAGCCTCAACGAAGGGCCGGCATGAGACGCTCTTACAATGCGGTCAACGAAGGGGCATACTCCACCGACACCATAGCATCGAGCGCGTCGAAAACAGAGCTCAACCTGCCTCACAAGGTGGTGGCCGGCTTTGCCTATCGCACCGGCAAACTGGTGGTGGGTGCCGATTATGACTTCCAGAAATGGAGC
Organism: uncultured Rikenellaceae bacterium; assembly: GCA_947054185.1. Classification (GTDB taxonomy): domain Bacteria; phylum Bacteroidota; class Bacteroidia; order Bacteroidales; family Rikenellaceae; genus CASDZP01. The sequence goes on from CAMRVW010000006.1 coordinate 23,186, forward strand.
GGCAGCATGAACGACGAGCCTGTAAGCAGCGGCGGATTTTTCAGCACCACCGACTCGCGCAACATTCGTGCAGGCTTCGAATATACGCCCAACCGTTACGACATACGCGACATGCTCAAACGATGGACCTATCGCGGCGGCATACGTTACGGCAACACCTATTACCGCATGAACGGACGGCAGATAAAAGAGTATGCCATAACCGTGGGTTTCGGCGCGCCGCTCCAGCGCAACAGCTTCACTGCCGTAAACTTCGGCGCCGAGGTTGGTCAGACGGGCCGGGCATCGGGCTCCCTCACGCGCGACACTTTCTTCAAGATATACCTGGGCTTCAACATATTCGCAACGCAAGACTGGTTCATACGTCATAAGTTCAAATAGTCGCCCCGTCGGCTCTCTTGCGCCCGACAATATGTAACCGGCACACCCCTGTGAAGTTAAAAAAGAGAGCCTTGTGTGCGAATATTTGAAAATATTTCTTATTTTTGCAGAGGGTGCCCGTTATAACATGGCGGACACAAAGAACGAATATCAAGTTTAAAGTTAAATAACAAGAGATGAAATTCAAGTTATTATCATTGGCCGCCGTTTTTATGGCGTCGGTTGGTGTGGCGTCCGCACAGGATTACAACTCTCCCGAGTTTGAGAAATACGGCACCACTGCGGAAGAGCGTAAGGAAAACGCGCTTAAGTATAACTTCTTGGGCGATGCCTATCGTCAGAAAGATTGGGCTTTGGCCTCAAAGTATCTCAACGAGCTGTTGCAGGATGCTCCCGGCATAGGTCAGAACCTCTATATCATGGGCGGCACCATATATAAAAACAAGATTGCCATATCACGCACCAAAGAGGAGCGTCTCAAATCTATCGACAGCCTTCTGATAGTATATGACAAACGCGCAGAGCAGTTTGGCGACCACCCCACAAGAGGCCGCGCTTACATCTATTCCGAAAAAGCCAAGGACTTCATCAACTATCGTCCCTCTGAGATCAACGATATCATCAAACACACCACCGCGGCAATAGAGGCTTCGGGCAACAACCCCGACCTCGACCTGGCACAGGCCTATTTCAACGCCTTGGTTCAGGCTTACCGCGATGACGAGATAGAGACCGTCATACTCCTTAACGAATATGACAAGATATCAAATGCCGTGGCCGCCAGCTCAAACCAGCACAAGGCCGACGTGGCGGGCGTGATAGACCAGCTCTTCGTACAGAGCGGCGCCGCAACATGCGAAAACCTCGAGATCATATTCAAGCCGCAGATAGAGGCCGACCCCGAAAACCTCGCCCTTGTAAGCAAGGTGGCTCGTTACCTGAGCCGCACCAACTGCAACGACAGCTTCTCGGCGGCCATCAGCCACAAGCTCTATCAGCTCGACCCCACTGCCGAGTCGGCATTCGTCATTGCGGGCAATTACGCCGAGGCCAAACAATATGACGAGGCATACAAGTATTACGACGAAGCCATAGAGATGGCCTCTGAGGCCGACACCAAGGCCAATTACGCCATACGCGCATCGAGCGTGGCCCTCATAGCCCAGAACGGCCGCAAGGCTGCCGACTATGCCCGCAAGGCCATTGCCAACAACTCGGAGAACGGCTTGGGCCACTTCCTTTTGGCTCAGGCATACGCAACGGGTCTGTCTCAGTGCTCGGGCTTCGAACGTCAGATGGCGGCATGCCTGGTTTACGACCAGATGGTGAGCGCAAGAAATCATGTCACCGATGCCGACCAGCTTGAGACCATCAACAAAGCCATTGCCTCTTACCCGTCATACTTCCCCTCTGCCGAAGAGGTATTCTTCCGCACCCTCAGCAAAGGTGACTCTTACACGGTATCTTGCGGTTGGCTCACAGGCACCACCACCATACGTACCAAAAACTAAGCATGTACCGTTTCGGGCATAAGATAGTGTTAGCACTCCTGGTTGTCGGGAGTGCTAACTTTGTCTCGGGATGCGACTCAGGCAAGGTGTCGGCCGACGTGGTGATAAACGACCACACCAAGGTGCCGTCGCTGGCGGGCGACTCGCTCTCTATCATCTATTACGAAAACGGGCGCATGAACTATAAGTTCACCACCCCGCGCATGGAACGTTACGAGTTTGCCGAAGACCCATACATGGAGTTCCCCTCAGGCATACACATAGAGACTTACGACGACCAGGGCGTACGCAAATCGGTGTTGGTGGCCGACTATGCCATTTACATCGAGAAAAAGAAGCTGTGGGAGGCCAAAGGCAACGTTTACGGACACGACGACGACGGCAAAGAGCTTTACACCGAGCAGATATTCTGGGATGAAGGCTCCGACAGGGTGTACTCCAATGTCGACACCAAGGTGATAGACGGAGACGAGATAACCCAGGGCAGCGGTTTCGAGTCGGACGGGCACCTCAACAACATACGCTTCCGCAACACCAAAGGGCTGATATTGGTCGACACGGCAAGACAGGCCGCTCCAAAAGAGCCTGTGGAGACATTCTGACAATGAGTGCCCGATATTGCAACATGGATGTAACCCGTCTGTCTGTTTCGGTTACATGAACAGTGTTCCCGAAAGGATCGTCTTACATCACTTGAAGTTCTGATTTCCCGACTGACGTTGATTGGCGGGTTCGACCGGGTGGCGTTGATTCGGGAAGAGTTTGGTTCGGGAAGTTTGTCCGGGGACGTCGATTCAAGGGAGGCCACCGGGGCGCTGGTTGTATTGACGCAAACATGACAAGGTGCCGCCACCTGGCGTAACGGAGGCTGTCTGCATAGACTGTTGACTGCTTCGGCCTGCAAAACGTGTAATGATTATTTTAAAATGGATGACTTATTAAGCGACATAATAACCATCGCTGTGGCGCTGGTGTTCTCGGCGTTTTGTTCGGGCATGGAGATCGCATATCTCTCCTCCAACAAGTTGCGGTTAGAGATAGACAAGAAGCAGAACAAGCTTTTCAACAAGATTGCCGGCTTCTTCTCAGGCATGCCGGGCGATTACATATCCACAATCATAATAGGCAACAACATCGCCCTTGTCATCTATTCCATAACCATGGGCAGCCTTATAGCCTCTCTGTCGGCCAAATGGTTCGGCTTTACAGGCAGCACGTTGGTATATGAGACGGTCATATCGACCATAGTCATCATATTTGCCGGCGAATTCATGCCCAAGACCATCTTCAAAAGCAGTCCCAACTTCTATTACCGCACCTTTGCTCCCGTGGTATATCTGTTATGGTTTCTTTTCTGGCCCATATCCAAGTTTACCACCATGCTGTCGCACGGCATAATGCGCCTCTTCGGCTTCAAGATAAAGAAAGAGCACGAAGGGTCGCAATTTGACAAGACCGACTTGGCCGATCTTGTCGAAGACATATCAGGTGAGGCCGGTCAGGCTTCGGAGTCTGAGATGAAGATGTTTCAAAAAGCGCTCGACTTTTCCGACATATCGGTGCGCGACTGCATGCTCAGACGCATAGAGATAGAGGCCGTCGACATCAACGACTCGGTGGTCGACGCCAAAGCCAAGTTCATAGAGACCAAATATTCCCGTCTGCCGGTATTCAGCGGCAGCATCGACCACATAATAGGTTATGTCAACATCAAAGACCTGTTAGGCTCGCCCGCCTCGGTAAAACGCATGTTACGTCCCGTGACATACGTGCCCGAGACCATGACGGCACAGAAACTGCTGGGCATACTCACCAAAAACCGCCGTTCCATGGCTATCGTCCTCGACGAATATGGCGGCACCGCCGGCATGGTCACGTTGGAAGACATACTCGAAGAGATATTCGGCGAGATAGAGGACGAGCATGACAACCGCCATCTTGTCGAAAAGGTGACCCCCAACGGCGACTGGATACTCTCAGGACGTCTTGAGGTTGATTACATCAACGACAAATACGACCTCAAGATACCCACAGGCGACGGATACGACACCCTGGCCGGATATGTCATATACCACAACGAAGGCATCCCCAAACCCAACGAAGAGATAGCCATAGGCCAATTCCGATTCAGAATGCTCAAAATGAGCGCCAACAAGATAGAGCTTATAAAAGTGACACTCACAGAGTAACACTCACAGAGTAACACTCACAGTTTATGCTTTGCCGAAAGTGACGTTTTGTATTGCTGTCACTGCCTCCTTTAAAGGTTTACTGGAACTGCCTCCGGCGGCCCTTCCGGGGGAGGGGTCACGGACCCCGTTTTGATATTTTTGAGGACAAACTAAGAGGGAAGTACGTAAAATCAGATAAAGGTGTTTCGACTCGGGTCTTACACCTTTATCTGATTTTACGTTTTTGGCCCTTGGTGTTGGTGTCTGAATGATATTCAAAGATGGGCCATGACCGCTTCGCAGAAGAGTACTGAAACAGAGCGGCAAACAAAAAAGTGAGGCAGTGCCACCCAAACATAAACGGACGTGCTCGCAACACTCGTCCCTTTAATTCCGACAGGGTGGTCTGAGTGCAACGAAACCGCACACTTTCCCTTGTGACGGGCTGAGGCACGAAAGCCCGAGCGGCCCGCACCTCGCGGTGGGCAGGAAATTCCCCCAACGGAGGGCCGCACACCGCAGAGCATTCCAAAATCTCGCCTCCCGCCTAATCACTCCCTCCGCTCATTACCTTTCCGCCTTGCCATCCGCAGGCTCCCTTCCGCTCTCCATCATGCAAAAAGCACACGGCAAACTATCAAAAAGGTGTCCGTGACACCCAAAGAACCAAAGTATTAATATTTAGCGGACACAACGCACGGGCCGACCGTACTGCTTATTGAGGTTATTCACGCTCAAACCACTGCTATAAAAAAACATGTCGTACGCGGTGCCAGAATCGTACGCAACTGACGACCAATAATACCCGCTCGTACCCGGAGCGTACAACGTACCGGACGAATTGCTGTCGCGCCAACCGACAGCGGGGAACTCAACTGAATTAGAGCCTGAGGTGAACTTGATATAGCCATAATCGGAGCTGC
>CAMRVW010000007.1 GCA_947054185.1 uncultured Rikenellaceae bacterium
GTGACTTTGGCGTGAAGTTGGAGAGTGTGGGCGGGCCCGAGGAACGAGGGCCGCATCGGCGTGGAGATCGAGGGCGTGATGAGGTTCGCGCGTGGTGGATTGAAGAGACGGGCGACACCTTGGATTGGTTGGGGTGCTGTGACTTTGGCGTGGAGGAGAGTGGAGCGGAGCCTGCGGAGGGCAAGCGGGAGAATCATGTATGGCGGCTGGTGCTTCATTCACTGCGATATATATTGCTCTGCGGTGTGCGGCCCTCCGTTGGGCGGAGGCTCCGGGCCGCTCGGGCTATCGTGTCTCGTCCCGGGAACAAGGAATTTGTGTACGGTTTTCGTTCCTCAGACCGCGCCTGCCGGGTCAGGGTGGGCCGACCGCAGGTCGGCCGCACGTGGAGGAGGTCGAGGGCGTGATGAAGTTCGGGCGTGGTGTGTGAAACAGACAGGGGGCACCTTGGATTGGTTGGGGTGCCATGACTTTGGCGTGGAGGAGCTTCGGGCCGAGCCTGGGAGGCAAGGCGTGAGAAAGAGAGACGGTGGTGGGGTACTTTAGTCACTGAGATGTAATTGCCAAACGGGGTTACGGGCCTCTGCGGGGGAGGGTCGGCCCGCCCAGGCCTCGTGCCTCGGCCGCCGTGCCGGGCAAGAAAACCATGCGGGGCAAAAACCGGTCGATCCAAAAGCCTGCCGGCACGGGAACGTGTCAAGTACAATGGAATGTGCGGTTTCGGTTTATCTTCTATAGACCGCTGGCTGAGCCGACCGCAGGTCGGCTTCATGGGGTGCGGCTTCGGGGTCGGGAGAGTGGATGATGTGATTTTTACATGACGGAGAGTGGAGCGGAGCCTGCGGAGGGCAAGCGGGGAAATAGATTTGCGACTATTTAGTGCTTAAGTCACTGCCCTATATATTATTGTGCGAGGTTGCGGCCCTCCGTTGGGCGGAGGCTCCGGTCCGCTCGGGACTTCTTAGGTCGTCCCGTTCACAAGAAACAGTGTGGGGTTTCGTTGCACTCAGACCGCGGTGTTGGCCGACCGCAGGTCGGCTTCATGGGGTGCGGCTTCGGGGTCGGGAGAGTGGATGATGTGATTTTTACATGACGGAGAGTGGAGCGGAGCCTGCGGAGGGCAAGCGGGGAAATAGATTTGCGACTATTTAGTGCTTAAGTCACTGCCCTATATATTATTGTGCGAGGTTGCGGCCCTCCGTTGGGCGGAGGCTCCGGGCCGCTCGGGCTATCGTTCCTCAGCCCGGCACAAGGAACAGGCTTGCGGCATACTTCGTAATGCCGAGGATGTGTGCGGTGTTCGTTTTACTCAGGCCACGGTGTGAGAACTAAAGGGGCGAATGTTGCTGGCACGTCCGTTTATATTTTGCCGCATTGCCTTTGCACTCTTCCCGCGAAGAGTCATGGCCTATGTTTTGACATACTTTAGGTATTCAATCTCAGGGTCAAAAACGAGAATACCCATAAAGATTCGCACGTCCTAAGACTGCGTAATCTTTACGGGTAATTCTCGTACTTATTCCTTAGTCTGCCCTCAATATCTCAAAACGGGGTCCGAGACCCCTCCCCCGGAAGGGCCGCCGGAGGCAGTGCCGGCAAAAACGGCAGTTCCCGCAAATAAAAACGGGGCAGTTTACGCAAGCAAGCGGCTATGCGTTTTTGGTTACTCTTTCGAGCCTCTTCATGATAGCGAAGATGAAGAGCGCCGATATGAGGCAGCATACGACCAGCACGGCCCACAGCTGCCACAGCTCCAGGTGGCTCCACAGCTTGCCTATGATTGCGACCAGATAGTTGCCTATGGCTGTTGCAGCCAACCATCCGCCCTGCATGAGGCCTTTGTATTGGGGAGGTGCCACGCGAGAGACGAACGACAGACCCATGGGGCTGAGGAACAGCTCTGCAATGGTGAGCGTGAAGTATGTGCCTATGAGCCAGTTGCTTGACACGAGTGTCTCGCTTACGCCACCGGTGCTCTCCAAAGAGGCGGGTGCGGGCAGGCCTAATGAGCCTATTATCAGGATGGTGAAGCCGACAGCGGCGACGAACATGCCGATGCCTATCTTACGCGGAGCAGAGGGCTCTTTGCCTTTGGCTGCCATTTTGGTGAATATGCTCACAATCACGGGAGTCATGATTATGATGAAGAAGGGGTTGAACTGCTGGAAGATCTCGGGGCCTATCTTGATGCTCTCGGCGCCTATGACGAAGTGATAGAACAGGGCTGTGCATGTTATGCCGGCAGCAGCAACGAGACCTGCGACTGCCTTGCCTTTTTTCTCTTTTGACTGGAAAAGGTTGAGTATGCCATAGAATGCCACTATTATGAATATCATGGCGGGCAGTGAGAACCACAGGCGGCTGGTGCCGGTTATTATCTTGTCGGTATAATCGCGGGCGAAGAATGTCATGGTAAGACCGTTCTGGTGGAATGACATCCAGAAGAAGATGACCACTGCAAAGACGAGGCAGAGGGCGGTGACACGCTCTTTGACCTGCGATTTGGTGAGCTCGACGGTGTGGCTCTCGGCGGGGTTGACCTTTTCGGCCTTGGCCTGTTGTGCTGCGGTGACGTCGGCAGCCTTATAGCTCTTTCTGAAGGCCAGGAAGATGGTCATGGAGACGATGAGCGAGAGGCAGGCAACGCCGAAGCCCCAGTTGTATGCGCCGGAGAGCTTGGTTATATAGAAGTCGGCGAACTCTCTCAGCGACTCCATGCCGGTGACGGCGTGGCCTTGTGCCGCCGCCAATGACTGGAGTTGCAGTATGCCGTCGGTGTTTATCTGCCCGTTGATGAGCTGGTGTGCAAGCGCGGGTATCTTGGCCTCGTAAACGAGCCCGTCCTGCGAGAGGAAGAAGTTGGTCACTGCCGTTGCCGCAGAGGGAGCGAAGAAGGCGCCGATGTTGATGCACATGTAAAAGATGCTGAACGCCAGGTCGCGTTTGTCACTGTAACGGGGATCGTCATAGAGGTTACCCATTAGCGCCTGTACGTTACCTTTGAACAGACCCGTGCCCAAGGCGATGAGTGCCAGCGAGCCGAACATTGCCAGCTTGGCAATGGTGTCGGTGCCCGAAGGTATTGCCAACAGGAAGTAACCTGCAAACATTATGGTGATGCCGATAACGATGGTCTTGCCGTAACCGAGCCATTTGTCGGCTATGATACCGCCGAACAGAGGCAGGAAATATACCGCCGCCAGGAAGATGCCGAAGATATCGCTCGTCTGGTTAGAGGTGAAGCCGAACTTTGCCTGGATGAACAAGACGAAGATCGCAAGCATGGTGTAATAACCGAACCGCTCGCCCATGTTGGCTAACGAAAGGATGAATAGTCCTTTGGGGTGTCCTTTAAACATGATTTATTTGGATTATTGTTAGTAATTTACAAGGTTTCGTGTGTTATGTTTTTGCTTTCGGTGTACATGAACCTATTCCGTCGGTTGCCTTTTGACGCCCGACGTTGTCGTTCGACTCTCGCAGGATGCACTTATTCAAATGCAAATATATCAAAAAATATGAAATATTTAATAAACAGCGCTATTTTCAATGGAAGTTTCAATCTGTTAGGTCTATATGTTGCGAACGGTTATTTTTGGAGCGTTAAAAGTTTTGAATTTTTTGTGCTGTCGGGTATGTGTGTCGATGACGGGGCCGTTGTAAGCAAGTCGTTGGGTGTCAGGGTTTGTGTCGTTCCGGTCGTGTCCGGCCTGTTTTGTCGGCAATGGTGCGGTCGGTTTGGGGGCGTGGGCATTTGTCTCTCTATCCTGCATGTTTCACCGATGGGTGAAAGAGGTTAAATTAGTTGCGATGCGGCGAGTATGTTATCTCTTTATTTACAGTGAGATAGTCTGAACGGTGGAGTCCGGCCTTACGGGGTGTGACAAAAATAAGTGAGCTAATATTGCTTTTGAACTAAAATTGTGCTATTTTTGTAATCAATTGCAGCATTTGAAAAGGTTGCAGAGATTAAAAAGATGATTTAAAGAGGTTAACAACAAAGCGAATGACGCCTTTGGAAAAGGCTTAAAACATAAATAGGGTATTCTTCGTTCGACAAAACTGCTAGTAAAAGGCGAACTTTAACCTTTATTACGAGAATACAATTTGTACCACAAAAGCGTGGGTGCAACTTGTCGTAATAAAAGGTTTCCTAGCAGTTCCCTTAGAACGGACATGTTGTCCCACGCCATTTTTTTACAAGGCTTTCGGACAATTTCAACCAAACTCCTTTTCCTTGTCCGTACATCCGTCAGATTTGGTTATCATGTGAGAATGCAAAGTTTTTCTCTGCATCTTATCATACATGTTTCAAAAGCAAAAGCCTCACCGCCTTCAAAAGAGATCGTCTCAAAATATTTTCTGAAGAATATTATTGATTAGCCAAGACAATCACTCTTATATGGGCGGTGAGGCTCTTTTTATCTGTTGCCGTCGTGCCTGTGACAAGGCATGCGGCCTTGCCCGTGACAACGTCAACACTGTAAAACCTAAAGATCAAAGTTTATAAACGTCATGCGTCGGGCGGCTTTGCTGGCGTGTCAAGCTGCCGGGCCCCTCTTTAAGCACCTATCCTGAGGTGGTCGTTCAAAGCTCTGTCCAATAATATCGGCATATAGTGCAGGCTCCTTGCGTCCGCCTGCACTTTAGCTTCTTACGGCCGGATAGCAGGATGTGTTTGGCGGCTCTTACTTTTTAAGAGCCGCTATCTGTTGCTCTAACGCCTCGATCTTTTTCTCGGCATCGGCCTTTTTGGCATGTTCTAACGCCACCACCTTTTCGGGGGCCGACTCGACGAACCGTGCGTTGGAGAGCTTCTTCATGACACTGTCGAGGAATCGACGCGCGTAATCGAGGTCGGCGGTGAGCTTGGCAAGCTCGGCCTCGACGTCGATAGAGTCGCTGTTGATGGGTACGAAATATTCAAAGCCTTTGACTATGAACGACATGGCGCTCTCGGGCTTGCAGTCGGCAGGTGTTATGGCTTCGAGAGAGGCCATTTTGGCGATGACGCAGTCATACTCTGTGCCGACAGCGCCGCCGCCGACAACCGTGAGGGTGAGCTTGTCACGCATGGGCAGCCCTTTCTCTTTGCGTATGTTGCGCACCGACGACACTATCTCTTTTGTTAACTCCATGTCGGCGATGATGCCATGGTCTATGTCTCCTGCTTCGGGTGTATGTTGGGTCATGATGCTGTCGCCCTCTTTGCGTTCGGCGATGAAGTGCCACAACTCTTCGGTGATGAAGGGCATGAACGGGTGGAGCATCTTGAGCAGCTTGTCGAAGAAGTTCGTTGTCGCATTGAACGTTGTGCGGTCTATGGCCCGGCCGTATGCTGGTTTGACCATCTCGAGGTACCAGCCCGAGAACTCGTCCCAGAAGAGGCGGTATATCATCATCAGCGCCTCTGATATGCGATAGTCGGCAAAGGCGGCGTCCACCTGGGCGATGGTGGCGTCGAGCTTGGCTGTGAACCATTTGACCGCAAGGGCGGCGCTGTCGGCCGGGGCGCTATTGTCGTCGACACTCCAGCCTTGCACCAGGCGGAAGGCGTTCCATATCTTGCCGCAGAAGTTGCGTCCCTGCTCTATGAGCGACTCATCGAAGATAAGGTCGTTGCCTGCCGACGAGCAGAGCATCATGCCCATGCGCACGGCGTCGGCGCCATATTGGGCGATAAGGTCGAGCGGGTCGGGAGAGTTGCCCAGCGACTTGCTCATCTTGCGCCGTTTGTTGTCGCGGACGGTGCCCGTGAGATAGACGTTCTTGAAGGGGAAGGTGCCGCGGTATTCGTAACCTGCTATTATCATGCGCGCCACCCAGAAGAAGAGTATGTCGGGGGCGGTGACAAGGTCGGAGGTGGGGTAATAATATTTTATCTCGTCGTTGTCTGGGTCGAGGATGCCGCCGAACACCGATATGGGCCACAGCCATGACGAGAACCAGGTGTCGAGCACGTCGGGGTCTTGCCTGAGGTCGGCCGTGGTGAGCGAGCTGTTGCCGCTCTTTTCTTTGGCCAGCACCAGGGCCTCTTCGGCGGTCTCGGCCACCACGAAGCCGCCGGCGGGCAGGTAATAGGCCGGTATGCGCTGACCCCACCAGAGCTGACGCGAGATGCACCAGTCCTTGACGTTCTCCATCCAGTGGCGGTATGTGTTCTTGAACTTGGCGGGCACCAAGGCCACGGTGTCGTCGAGCACCGCTTCCAATGCGGGCTTGGATATGTCGCCCATGCTCAGGAACCACTGCATCGACAGCTTCGGCTCTATGACGCATGAGGTGCGCTCTGAGAAGCCCACCTTGTTGTCGTAATCTTCGACCTTCTCTAAAAGAGAGGCGGCGGCAAGGTCTTCGGCGATCTTGTCGCGCAGGGCGAAGCGGTCCATGCCCACATAGATGCCGGCTTTTTCGCTTATGGTGCCGTTGTCGTTGAAGATGTCGATGACCTCGAGGTTGTATTTCTCACCCAGCATATAGTCGTTGACGTCGTGGGCGGGGGTCACCTTGAGGGCGCCGGTGCCGAACTCCATGTCGACATAGTCGTCGGCAATGACGGGGATGGAGCGGCCGACTATGGGCACGACAACGCGTTTGCCGTGCAGGTGCTTATAGCGTTCGTCGAGAGGGTGCACACACAGTGCCGTATCGCCGAGGATGGTCTCGGGACGTGTGGTGGCGACGGTGAGGTATTCTTCGCTGCCTTCGACGAAGTATTTGAGATAGAAGAGCTTGCTGTGCACGTCTTTATATATCACCTCTTCGTCAGAGAGGGCTGTGAGCGCTTCGGGGTCCCAGTTGACCATGCGCACACCGCGATAGATCTTGCCTTTGTTGTAAAGGTCGACGAATACTTTTATGACAGAGCGGCTCATGTCGTCGTCCATGGTGAACTTGGTGCGCGACCAGTCGCAAGAGGCGCCCAGCTTTTTGAGCTGCTCGAGTATGATGCCGCCGTGTTTGTCTTTCCACTCCCAGGCATGCTTCAAGAACTCCTCGCGGGTGAGCGACGATTTGTCTATGCCTTCGGCCTTGAGCTTGGCCACCACCTTGGCTTCGGTGGCGATGGAGGCGTGGTCGGTGCCGGGAACCCAGCATGCGTTGAACCCTTTCATGCGGGCACGACGCACCAGCACATCCTGAATGGTGTTGTTAAGCATGTGGCCCATGTGGAGTATGCCGGTGACGTTGGGCGGCGGTATCACCACCGTGTAAGGCTTGCGCTCGTCGGGTGATGATTTGAAAAGGCCGTTATCCATCCAATGGCGGTACCATTTGTCCTCACATTGAGAGGGGTCATACTTTGAGGGAATCTCCATATCTCTGTCAGTTGATGTGTTGTCTGTTTGCGAAGCCCGCATCTTAGGCGTACTTCCGTTTGTCGCTTTATTGTAAAAATAAGTTTACAAATATAGTCATTATAGTACAAACATTTGCAATGGCGGTGATTTTTATTTGTCTATGCCGGCATCCGCAGTTTGGCAGCGGGCGTTTTTGCCGGGCGTGACGGGTGGAATCGGCATGGCTTTTGACAGGTTTGCATTGCTGTCGTAACGGCCAATATGTGACTATATGACTGACATTATGTCATGCCGGCATGACAATCGCGGCCAATGGCACTATTATTGCACATAATTTTTGGCATTAACAGGGCAAATGATTTACTTTGTCATTTAAAATTGAATATGAGCAAGAAATATAAGAAAATAGACGAAGAGTTGTCTAATATATCGGATATGATTGACAAGGACACGGCCTTCGTGCCCGTCTTTTCCGAAGAGGACGAGACGACGGTGGAGATACCCGAGGTGTTGCCCATCCTTACTTTGAGAAGCTCGGTGCTTTTCCCCGGCTCCATAACGCCCATAACGGTGGCGCGCAACAAGTCGGTGAGGCTGGTGCGCGACATAGAGCGTCAGGGGGCCCTGTTGGGTGCGGTGTTGCAGAAAGATTCGACCGTGGACGAGCCGTCGCCCGAGGATCTTTACAAGATAGGTACCGTTGCCCGCATCATCAAGACCCTTGAGATGCCTAACGGCAACATGACGGTGATACTTCACGGCATAGAGAAGTTCGAGGTGACCGAGTATGTGTCGTCGGAGCCTTACTTCAAGGCCAAAGTGCGCGTCTTGCACGACATTGTGCCCGAAAAAGACAATGTCAAGTTCGATGCCCTGATAGAGTCGGTCAAAGATATCGCCATCAACATCATCAACCTGACGCCGTCGGTGCCCAAGGAGGCGACATTCGCAATCAAGAACATAGATAACAAGAAGGGGGTGATAAACTTTATCAGCTCCAACATAGAGATATCCGACTCCGACAGGCAGCGTCTGCTCGAAGCCCCGGGGTTGCTCACGCGCGCGCAACGTCTTCTGGAGATACTTGTGCGCGAGCTTCAGTTGTTGCAGCTCAAAACCGAGATACAGCAGCGCGTAAAACAGGAGATAGACGCCCAGCAGCGCGAGTATTACCTCCAGCAGCAGATACGCACCATTCAGGAAGAGCTCGGCGGCGACCCTGTCGACCGTGAGATTGACGAGATGCGTTACAAGGCGCAGAAGAAGAAATGGAGCCGTGAGATTGCCGAGCTGTTTGACAAGGAGCTTCTTAAGCTCGAGCGCATGAATCCGGCCGTGGCCGAATATTCCGTGCAGATGAACTATCTGCAGTTGATGCTCGACCTGCCGTGGCAGAGCGTGACCAAAGACAACCTTGACCTTGCCGGCGCCCGCAAGCATCTCGATGCCGACCATTACGGGTTGGACGATGTCAAAGACCGGATACTCGAACATCTGGCCGTATTGAAGCTCAAGGGAGACCTTAAGTCGCCGATATTGTGTCTTTACGGTCCTCCGGGCGTGGGCAAGACATCGCTCGGCAAGTCGGTGGCCGCATCGCTCAAACGCAAGTTCGGACGCATATCGCTCGGCGGTCTATATGACGAGGCCGAGATAAGGGGCCACAGACGCACATACATAGGCGCCATGCCCGGACGTATAATACAGACGATACGCAAGTGCGGGTCGTCTAATCCTGTCATAATTCTCGACGAGATAGACAAGGTGGCGTCATCGAATCATGGTGACCCCGCCTCGGCTCTTCTTGAGGTGCTCGACCCTGAGCAGAACACCACATTTCATGACAATTACCTCGACGTGGAGTATGACCTTTCGAAGGTGCTCTTCATAGCGACGGCCAACAATGTTGCCAACATATCGCCTGCCTTGCGCGACCGCATGGAGATGATTAACGTGTCGGGCTATCTCTTGGAAGAGAAGGTCAAGATAGCTCTCTCGCACCTGTTGCCCAAGCAGTTGGAGGCGCACGGCGTCAAGGCGCGTCAGCTCAAGCTCTCGGCAGAGGTGATAGAGAAGGTCATATCGGAGTACACGCGTGAGTCGGGTGTGCGTACGCTCGACAAGCTGATAGCCAAGATAGTGCGTCACAGAGCCAAGCAGATAGGTTTTGACGAGAAATTCAAGCCCACGGTAACGGCCGACGACATTGAGAAGATACTCGGTGTGCCCCGTTTTATCAACGAGATGTATGAGGGTAACGACATAACCGGCGTGGTTACCGGCCTGGCATGGACAGAGGTGGGTGGCGACATATTGTACATAGAGGCCAGCTCTAACAAAGGTAAGGGCGCCCTTACCATAACAGGTAATCTCGGCGACGTGATGAAAGAGTCGGCCACAATTGCCTTGCAGTGGGTGAAGGCGCATGCCTCCGACTTAGGCATAGATCCCGCATTCTTCGAGAGCAACGATATTCACCTTCACGTGCCCGAGGGTGCCACTCCCAAGGATGGCCCCAGCGCAGGAATAACGATGGTGACGGCGCTCGTGTCTATGTTGACCAATCGTAAAGTGCGCGAGCGGGTGGCCATGACGGGTGAGACCACCCTCCGTGGCAAGGTGTTGCCCGTGGGTGGCCTTAAAGAGAAGATACTCGCAGCCAAGAGGGCCGGGATAACCGATATAATAGTTTCCGAAGAGAACAAAAAGGATATTGGCGAGATAAAAGAAGAGTACATAAACGGTCTCTCTTTCCATTACGTCAAGACCCTCGAACAAGTGCTCGATAAAGCACTGCTGTAATGACTTGCGGAAACAGCCTCGTTTAATGGTTTGCCGGGACTGCGCTTTGTTTTGCGGACACTGCCGTTTATGTTGCTGGCACTGCCGTTTTGATTTTGCGGGCAGTGCCAGCAATATAACGGCATCCGGCAAAACACATGCGGTTCCGTGTCAGATTTCTATGACTTCCCGGGTGCCCTCGGGTGTTTTGGTCGACGAGAGAGTTTTTCCTTTAGATACGGGGGTGTGTTTTTGGGGTTGCAACATGGGGAACATGCCGTTTATTCGTCCTCCGTGTGTGCGGTTGTGGAGAGAGAGGTTGTTGTCTATAAGCACTTGTCCGCCTTTGGGTACGCCTATGCTGACTTTCACTTTCTGCCTGCGATAGCTGCCGGGCCTGGTGAAGAGCTGGCTGTCGTCGACAAAGAGGGTGTCGCCGCGTTGGTATATGTTGAAGTCGATGGCAGAGGCGAGCGAGAGAGCTTCGGCCTCGCTTGAGCCTGACGACTGGCGTTTTACGGTGACATAGTATGACTTGTCGTCAGACTGGTATGTGGTGATGTCGGTATATTCGCGTATCAGTATGGGGTCGGTGGTGCCGACGCCTGATATTGAGCGCACAAAGAGGGTGTCGCCCGAGGGCTTGGTTATGTTGAAGTCGGTCTCTATGCGGTTTTCATAGTTGAAACGCAGGGGTTCTTTGATGCTGAAGATGCCGGCGAGGGTCCACGATACCACCCATATTGTGACTAAGGGCCATACAACAATGGCGCGCATGGGCTTGCTTGTCAGTATTTTAATGAAAAGGTAAAAGAGCAGCGACAGTGGTGCGGCCACACCCCATATGGCGATGGAGCCCAGAAGATATAATGAGCTTCCGAGCCATACGGCCCATGTGTCGTAAAACATGGTCAGCACGGTGTAACCGCCTGTTATGACGGCCAGTATCGTGGTGCCCAGTATCACGCAGATGAATATTATGGCGGCATAGATGATGAATTTGACCACCTTGCTTATGATATAGAGAGCTCCGGTGATGGCATTTGCCGTCTTGTCGCCTTTGTCGTTGTTGTTAAGGCTGCTGCGGAACGATGCCCGTATGGTGTCGGTGGTGACGGGGCGGCCTTCGAGTTCGAGTTTCTGGCGCGGTGTGGTTGCCACAGGTATTACGATCCATGCGGCGATGTATGTGAGCATGAAGATGCCGACGCCGCTGGCAAACGAGCCGCCCAACAGTATCAGTGTCAGGAGTATGAGCGTGACACCCAGGCGCAGCAGGTTGGTGTCGATGTTGAAGTATATGCCCAGGCCGCTGAATATGCCCCCCAGACGAGCCCCCTCTTTGACACGATAGAGGCGTTTGGGCATGGGAGAGGTGTATTCGGCGTTTGTATCTTTGGTTGTCTCTTTGGCGCCGAACGGCATCTCGTCGATGTCGCCCATCTGCTCGACCACCCATTCGGCGGTTTTGCGGTCTATGGGCTCGTTGAACTCTTTCTGGCGGGATAGGAGCAACTCGGCCACGCGGGCCTCTATGTCTTCGGCAATCTCGCGTCCCTCTTCGCCGTCGGCTTTGCAGGCGCGCTCCAGTCGGTCGAAATAGTTTTTCAGAATGTCATAGGCATCGTTTTCTGCTATGAACGATATGCCGCTTATGCTTATGTTGAGAGTCTCTTTCATGGCTTTACTGTTCTTGTGGTTGGTCTTCCCGGCAGTTGCTTCTTATTTTGCTTATCTGCTCGACGAGCTCTTGCCATGCTATGTCGAGTTGGTTGAGTATGTCGCGTCCGTGAGGGGTGATGCGGTAATATTTGCGGGGAGGGCCCTGGGGTGACTCTTCCCACCGATATTCGAGCAGACCGCCGTTTTTCTGACGTGTCAAAAGGGGATAGAGTGTGCCTTCAACAACGATCATCTCGCTCTGTTTGAGCTCTGCGATGATCTCTGAGGCGTAAGCGTCGGTGCGCGAGAGTATCGAAAGAATGCAATACTCGAGGATGCCTTTGCGCATCTGTGCCTTGATGTTGTCTGATAGATTATTTGTTGTTGCCATAGTGGTAAATTTTAATCCTGCTTACTCATTTTGTCCATTATCTTGAAGTCTTCTTCGGTCTTGGGGCGAGGCATTATTATCCACAAGACGATGTATACGAACAGGCCCGTGCCGAAACATATGATCAGTATGAGCATGACGATGCGTATGATGACGGGGTCGATGCCGAAATAGAGACCCAGACCGCTGCATACACCACCCAGCACCTTGTGCCGTGTGTCTCGAAAAAGTTTGTTGTTTGCCATTTTTTTGTCCTCCCTGTTTTTGTTGTCAGAGTCGGCGAATATCTCCGGTGAGCCGAGGGTTGCTTTGATCCTGTCTATCATGGGGATGGTGACCACACGTATGGCTCCGGCGCCGTATTCGCGTAAAAGTTCGCTTATGCGTGATTCTATGTCGTCGATTATCTCTGATGCATCGGCCTGGCCCGACAGCCGGTCGGTTATGGCCATCAGATAGTCGTTGAGTTGACAATAGGCCTCCTCTTCGATGCAGAACGCCGTGCCCGAGATATTGACAGTTGTGGTTCGTTTCATGAGAGTGTCGTTTAAAGTTAGCGGATATTATTATTTGCTTGTAAGGTTTATTACTATTATGACACAAATATAAAAAATGTTTTTATAACATGCAATACATAATACTTATTTTTTGAATTATTTTTTTAACCCATTGATTTTCAGATGGTGTTTTTAGGGCTTTTTAGTGGTGGAAATGGGCGTTTGTTCTCTTTTGAGAATGCTATGTATGAAAAAGCACCCTGTGGGTGAGTGCTCACAGGGTGCTTAAGTTTGATATTTCGTGGATCTCTATTCGAGGCCGAGGCGTTGTTTCATCGGTTTTTTAGATGGGGCGTGTCCGCGGAAGATGGCGTAAGTCTCGGCCTCGTCGCGGCTGCCTCCCACCTCAAGGAGCTTGCGGAACTTGTCGGCGGTTTTGCGGTCGAAGATATCGCCTGTCTCGACGAATGCGGCGAACGCGTCGGCATCGAGAAGTTGCGACCATATGTAACCGTAATAGCCTGCCGCGTAACCTCCGTTAAAGATGTGCTGGAAGTATGTCGAGCGATATCGGGGCTCTATCTCGGGTATGAGTCCGCGCTTTTTCATGGATGCCGCCTCGAAGGCGAGCACGTCTATGTCGCCGGCTTTGCGTATGGTGTGGTAATCCATGTCTAGAAGTGCCGCGGCAACGAGCTCGGTGGTGACGAAACCTTTGTTGAAGAGGGCGGCATTGTTGATTTTGGTTATCAGCGAGTCGGGGATGACCTCGCCGTTCTTATAGTGCTTGGCATAGAGCTTGAGCACCTGAGGATGGGTGGCCCAGTTTTCCATTATCTGCGAGGGGAGCTCGACGAAATCGCGGGGTGTGCCTTTGAGTCCCGAATATTTGACGTCTGACACCAGTCCGTGCACGGCGTGGCCGAACTCGTGGAAGAATGTCTCGACCTCGTCGATGGACAAGAGGGCCGGAGCCTCTGAGGTGGGGCGGGTGAAGTTGCAGGTGACGGTGGATATGGGGGCCACGCGTATGCCGTCTTTATAGCTCTGCGACCTATAGCTTGAGCACCAGGCGCCCACGCGTTTGCCGCTGCGGGGGTACATGTCGAGCACTATGGCGCCGAGGTGGGAGCCGTCTTTGTCGAACACCTCGAAGACAGAGCATTCGTCATCATAGACGGGTGCCCCCTTGACCTCTTTGAATGTTATTCCATAGAGTTTGCCTATGACGGTGAAGATGCCTGAGCGCACCGCTCCGATAGAGAAATAGGGGCGTATCTGGTTTTCGTCTATATCATACTTGGCTTTGCGCAGTTTTTCGGCATAGTACCACCAGTCCCAGCTGTTGAACTTGTTGCCCTTGCCTTCGGCAGCCTTGATGGCTTTCATCTCGGCCAGCTCGCCTTTGGCGCGTTTGAGGGCGGGTGTCCACAGTTCGTTGAGCAGCTCGTAAACGTTGGCGGTGTTGCCTGCCATGTTGTTTTCAAGCACATAAGAGGCGTAATCGGGGTAACCGAGCAGTTTGGCGCGTTTGAGGCGCAGGTTGACAAGCGAGTCGACTATCAGGTTGTTGTCGGTGTCGCCGCCGCCGTTGCAGCGGTTGATGTAACCCATGTAAAGCTCTTTGCGTTTGGCCGCATCGGGCGAGTATTGGAGGAACGGCAGCATGCTGGCCTTGTCGAGAGTGAAGACCCATTTGCCGTCATGGCCGCGTTTGCGGGCTTCTGTGGCAGCCGCCTCGATGGCGCCCGAGGGGAGTCCGGCAAGCGAGGCCGTGTCGGTGACCGTGATATAGAAGCGGTTCATCTCTTTGAGCAGGTTGTTGCCGAAGCGCAGAGACAGCTCTGATATTTTTTCGTTGATGCCTTTGAGCTCCTCTTTCTTTTCGGGGCTGAGGGCGGCACCGCTGCGCACGAAACTCTTATAGATCTTCTCGGTGAGGCGGCGTTGGGTGGCGTCGAGACCTTTCATGTTGTCGTGCACGGCTTTGACGCGGGCAAAGAGGCTGTCGTTCATGCTGATGGCGTTGTTGTGGCGCGTGAGCATGGGCGAGAGCTTTTGTTGAACCTCTTTAAGCTCGTCGGTCATCATTGACGAGGTGAGGGCGCCGTAAGCACCGCTGATGCGGCTGATGAATTCGCCGCTCTCGGTGTAAGGCACGATGGTGTTTTCAAAGTCGGGAGCCTCACTGTTGGCTATGATGGCCGCTATTTCGGCATTCTCGCGCTTCATGCCCTCTTCAAAGGCGGGTATGAAGTGCTCGGTTTTGATTTTATCGAACGGCGGCATGCCGAACGGTGTCGACCACTCCTCGAAGAAGGGGTTGGGGGCGGCTGACGATGAATCTTCATTGCATGATACTGTCGCAAGAAGCAGGGCTGAAAGCGCCATTACGGTAAATTTTTTCACGATTTGAATCTTTTGTTTATCTTTGAGAGTTATTGGGTATGCCCGTCTGTCGACAGGCTGTATATTGTTACTGTTGGCGGGCGGCCTCTTCCTGACGGTATGTCTGCCCGGGGGTCGGAGACCTGCTTTTGTCGGGGGACTCGATGTGGCGGCTCTGATGTCGGATGCAGACGCGGGCTTGGGGAGGCCGTTATGTCTGCGGGTTATTATTGCCGGCATTTGCAGGGCGACCCTTTTAGGCAAAGATAGATAAATTATAGTTTGTATGCAACTTTTTTATGCGCCCGGGTTGGTGGGCGATTTTTATACTCTCACAGAGGAGGAGTCTGTTCATTGTGTCAAGGTGTTGCGCGTGCGTAAGGGTGACATTCTCACCATGACGGACGGATGCGGCACCAGGATAGTGGCCGAGGTGGTGGAGTCTGACCGTAAGGCCACGTCGGTGCATGTGTTGGAGAGGCATGCAGGTGCCGCACCGTTGGGTTACGAGCTTATAGTGGCTTGCGCTCCCACCAAGAACATAGACCGTTTCGAGTGGTTTGTGGAGAAGGCCGTGGAGGTGGGGGTGACTGCCATTGTGCCTATATGTTGCCAAAACAGTGAGCGTCGTGTGGTCAAGCAGGAGCGGTTGGCCAAGATTGCCGTGTCGGCCATGAAGCAGTCTCTTAAATATACTCTGCCAGTGGTGGAGCCTATGTGCGATTTTGCCGATTTTGTAAAGCGTGATTTTGCCGTCACTGCCGGGGCGGGTATTGGTCGTGATGATATCGTTGACACACAGTTGTTTATAGCTCATTGCGACCCCTCGGAGGATAAACGTTTGTTGAGGGATGCGGTATCTCGTGGCAGCAGGGTTGTGATAACCATAGGGCCGGAGGGCGACTTTTCGGCAGCGGAGGTTGAGATGGCACACTCTGTCGGATTTGCTTCCGTGTCGTTGGGTGAGAGCAGGCTGAGAACGGAGACGGCGGCTCTGGCGGCAGTGATGACCGTGTTGCTGAAGAACTAATGCGTGGGAGTATGGATATAGAGGAGTTTCGTGATTATTGTCTGTCGTTTGCCGGCGTGGATGAAAAGATGCCGTTTACCGACATAAAGTCTGACAAGGATAGGGACTTGCTTGTCTTTTATGTGCTTGACAAGTGGTTTTGCCTGGTGACGCTCGATTGTTTCGATTTTTGTAATCTCAAGTGTGACCCAGAGGAGGCGAAAGACTTACGAGACAGGTACGAAGGGGTGAAACCGGGCTATCATATGAATAAAAAGCATTGGATATCAGTCTGTTTCAATATGGATGTGCCTGATGATGAGATCAAAAATTTAGTGAAACGCTCTTACGAACTTGTGGTGGGCAAATTGCCGAGAAGCAAGCGAGAGATGTTGCTTTGTGGGGTTAATGGCGATGTTAATTATGTTAAATAGTGTTTGTGGGGGGATTTTCCCTTTTCGGCGATTTATTTTCCCCTTTCGGCGATTTTAAGTAAATTAATGTCTCTTTGTATTTTAAAATAGAATGGTTATGGTAAAAAAAATAGTGTTGAGTTTTGTTATCTCACTGTCTGCCTCTTTTGTAATGGCGCAAGGTCGTGTGAGCATTGACAGTCTGACGCTTGAACAGAAGGCGGCGCGCATGCTTATTGTGGGGATGGTCGGGACAGAGATGGATGATGAGGTTAAGCGTGACATAGATTTGGGCGTGGGGGGTGTGATACTTTTTGAACGTAACATTCACCCTGCGGGTAAGAAGGTCGACTCTAAGAAGAGGTTGGCGCAGTTGTGTCATGACCTGTCCGATTATGCCGCCCGTCCCTTTATAGTGTCGATAGATCAGGAGGGGGGTAAGGTTAACCGTTTGAAGAGCAAGTACGGTTTTGCAGAGATGCCGTCGGCGGCGTGGCTGGGTGCCGTAAATGACATTGACACCACGCGCAAGTATGCCCGCCTGGTTGCCGCAACAGTCGATTCGATGGGTTTCAATGTCAACTTCACGCCGTGTGTCGATATTAACGTAAACCCTTCGTGTCCTGTAATAGGCAAGGTGGAGCGTTCGTTTTCGGCAGATGCCGACACTGTGGCTGCACATGCCTCGATAGTGATGCAGGAGCATTCCAAGCTGGGTGTGGCCACATCTATGAAACATTTTCCGGGGCATGGCAGCTCTAAGGCAGATTCGCACAATGGGTTCACCGATGTGACCGAGACATGGAGCGAGCGTGAGCTGGAGCCTTACAGGCAGATGATAGACCGGGGAGTGTGCAACATGGTGATGGTGGGGCATCTGTTTAACCGCAATATAGATTCGATATATCCTGCCACCTTGTCGCAGAAGACAATAGAAGGGCTGTTGCGCGACAGTCTTGGTTTTAACGGTGTGGTGGTGACCGACGACATGCACATGGGGGCTATAACCAAGAATTATTCGCTCGAAAGGTCGCTTCGGCTGGCCATAAATGCGGGGGTTGACCTTATAATATTAAGCAGCAACATTCCCGGTCACACTGAAAAGGTGTCTGACAAGGCCATAAAAGCTATATGCAGGTTGGTGAGAAGCGGCAAGATAAGCGAGCATAGATTGGATGAGTCGATAAATAGGGTGGAGGCTCTGCTTGATTGGCTTTATCTGATGAAAGGAGCGGGTGAAGTGTATAGGATTGATCCTGAGAGAGATATATTTATAGGCGAGATTGGCGGCTTCTGATTGTTCGGGGTTTGGTGCGGCGATTTTGTGGGCGGGGGTGTCTTGTGGCTTGATTTTGAATGTCTTTGGGACGTTTTGGGGTATTGGGTGTGTTTTCTGTGTCTTTTTACGTCTTTTTTGCGTCTCTCAGATGAGGTCGAAGTGTGAGAGCGCTTTTCTGATGCCATCGTCGTCGACAGAGGCGGTGACGTAATCGGCGGAGGCTTTGACATCGTTGGCGGCATTGCCCATGGCCACGCCTATGCCGGCATATCTGAGCATGTCTATGTCGTTGCCGCCGTCGCCGAAAGCCATGCACTCGTCTCGTTTGAGTCCGAAGTGGTTGAGTATCTTTTCGATGCCGACGCTTTTACAGCCGCCGCGCGGTATGATGTCGGTGAACAGCTCCGTCCAGCGCGTGGTGACGCTGCCGGGCATGTGTCTCATCACATCGCTCTCTTTATCGGGAGGGAAGAACGCAAGTATTTGATATACATTGCCTGAGAGCACCTCTGCATTGCTGCTTTCGCGGGGCATCTTTATTTTCAGCATATTCATGACATGGTCGACTGTCGGGTTGCGGTTGAGCATGGCCATGGCCCCGTCGAGCACGAAGATGCAGGGGAAACGGTCGTGTGTGTCGTTATAATCGATAAGGGCGCGGACATCGTCTTTCGGGATTGTGCGGCTGTAAATGGTATTGTCGTCGACGATGCAGACACCGCCGTTGAGGGTCACGTAACCGTCGAAGCAGAAGTCATTCAGATTGTCGACAATACTCGCCGGGCGGCCTGTCGCAATGAACAGTTTGACACCGCGCCTCCGCAATTCGGTAAGGCTCTCCAGCGCCGACTCAGGGATGCGGTGACTGTTGAAGCTGACCAATGTGCCGTCGATATCGAAAAATATAGCCTTTATCATGGCACAAAGATAGCAAAATTATCGGTTGACTGACGTTTGGTTGCAGCCACTGACGTTATTGGTTTGCGGGAACTGCCGTTATTTTGCTGACACTGCCGTTTGTTTGCTGACACTGCCGTTATTGATTTGCTGAAACTGCCTCCGGCGGCCCTTCCGGGGGAGGGGTCACGGACCCCGGTTTGAGATATTGAGGAACAACTAAGGAATAAGTACGAAAATTACCCATAAAGATTACGCAGTCTTAGGACGTGCGAATCTTTATGGGTAATTTTCGTTTTTGGCCCTGGGATTGGTGCCAAAGTATTTCAAAGCATGGGCCATGGCTCTCGCGGAAAGGGTGCGGAGGCGGGGCAGCAAATAATAAGGGGGCAGAACGCAAACCATAGGGAGCAGTACGGCAAAATATCGGAGGGCGTTTCTCATGCTGCGGCGGGCCGACCGCAGGTCGGCCGCATGGGGCGCGGATTCGGGGTTGAGGAAGTGGGGAATGTGATTTTAGCGTTACGGAGAGCGGGACGGAGACTGCGGAGGGCAAAGCGTGAAAGTGATGCGCTTCATGGGTTTTTAAGTCACTGACCTATATTGCTGTGCGGTGTGCGGCCCTCCGTGGGGGGAGGCTCCGGGCCGCTCGGGACTCGTGTCCTCGTCCCGTTCACAAGGAAAAGGCTTACGGCATACTTCGTAATGCCGGGCATAAGGAAGAGTGTGCGGTGTTCGTTTCACTCAGACTGTGGTATGAGAACTGACAGGGGCGAATGTTGCGGCACGTCAGTTTATATTTTGCTGCACTGCCCCACGTTTGTTTGCCGTATTGTTTTCGCATCCCTTTCCGCGAGCGGTCATGCCCCTGTTGAGTATCTTTCAGACACTCAATCTCAGGGCAGAAAAACGGATAAACGATAACAGGTTCCAAGTGTGTCCTTAAGACCGCTTGGAACCTGTTATCGCTTATCCGTACTTATTCCTTAGTTGTTCCTCAAACCTCTCAAACCGGGGTCCGTGATCCCTCCCCCGGAAGAGCCGCCGGAGGCACTGCCAGCAAAATTAACCGCGCTGCTGGCAAATCAAAACGACAGTTTTAGTTGTTGACTTGTCGCATTGAGTTGCGCCAGTTGCTGTATTTGTTGAACTCTTCTTGGAGAGACATGAAGGCGGCGCCTATTACGGTTGCGTCGTCGGCCAGGCCTATGACGGGGAGAATGTCGGGAACGGCATCTATGGGAGATACGACATAGATGATGGCGGCTATGACGATGATGTAATTTTTAAGGCTATAGTCTTTGTAATAACCGCGATAGACGTCGTTGAGGTATGCGACCATAAGGCGCAGTTTGTCAAACACCGGGCGCAGGGCGCTCTTGTTGAGATAGCCTGTAATGGAGTCTAAAAGGCTGCGCATCTTTTCTTTGTTGCCGACGAACGTTTGGGCTTTGTGTGTCCATTTGCCCGATTTGAAGTCGTTCATCACCTCTTCCTTATTTATTTTTGTCGCCATTGTTTCTGAGTTTTTTGATATTGCAAATATAATAACGAATGAAAACGAGTTAACTGTATGTTTGTTATGCGATATGATGCCCAAAGACAGGCGCTTTAGGTGTAAGTTATTGTTGTGCAGTATGATACTTGTTTTTGGACATTGTGATTGCATGGTGTCCAAATAAAAAAGAGGCGATGGTGGCAGAGTGGCAAGGTAATTGCAATGATAGGGGTATATAAACAATACCAAAAACATAAAAAATAAGATTATGAAAAATCATCAATTACCCCAACTTCCGTACAAGTTAAGCGCATTGGCGCCGTACATCAGTGAAAAAACCATGGAGTATCATTACGGCAAGCATTTACAGACATATCTGACCAATCTTAATGGGTTGATTGTCAACACACCTTTTGCCGATGCCTCTTTGGAGGAGATTGTAAAGCGTGCCGACGGTGCCGTGTTCAACAATGCGGCTCAGGCGTGGAATCACATATTTTTCTTTGAGTCGTTGGCTCACAAACCGCAGGAGGCTCCCACGGGTATGCTTTTAGAGGCTATCGAACTGTCGTTCGGTTCTTTCGGGTCGATGAAAGAGCAGATGTCGAAAGCGGCGGTGTCGCAGTTCGGGTCGGGATGGGCATGGCTTGTGGTCAAGGGTAACGAGCTGGAGATCATGACCACCTCGAATGCCGGCACACCGATAAAGGAGGGTCGCACTCCCGTGTTGTGCATTGATGTGTGGGAGCATGCATATTACCTCGATTACCAGAACAAACGTGCCGATTTTATCGCCGCAGTATGGCAGGTGGTCGACTGGAAGGTGGTTGAGCAGAGATATGCACAGGCTATAATGGGACGCTAAAAGGGTTGTGCAGGCTAATTTATTGATATTCACTTGCGATCGCGTCGGAAACTTGCGGTCGCATTAATTTTTACGGCTATGTTGATTTGTATTATTGTCAGTTTGGGGCTCTTTTTCTTCATTCGTTATAAACGCAAAGCCCGCAAGAGAAGAGAGCATCAGGATGTCGCCCCTGTATCGGCGGCTATAGGTACAGCGGGTGAATCGGCGGCGGGGTTGCCTCATGCGGTGCCGTCATCGGAGCCGGGCTCCATAGATGAGGCGTCGTCATATCCCGGTATGGCGACCCCTTCGGGGGCCTCTTCGCCGGACGGTGTGTCGGCATCTTCGGGGCCGCTGGGAACCACTCCCGCGTCGGCACCGGGAGCTATAGGGGCAGACGATCGTAAGGTGACGGGTGGGCAGGGGGGCTGACCCTATCACATATTTTCACGGCATGCGCCCGGTGTCAGGAGCCACAAGGCCCCGGACGCCGGGCGTTAGTTGAATATGACGCGTTCAATCATGTCGGTGGTGTAATGGTATGACATGTATGCCAGCGAGGGCATGGGTTTGGTGATGATGATGTTGGCGCGTTTGCCGGGGGTGATTGTGCCGTGGCTGTCGTTGAGCCCCATGGCGTAAGCGCCGTTGACGGTGGCTGCATTGAAGGCCTCGACGGGTGTCATGCGCATTTTGATGGAGGCCAGAGAGAGCACGAACTGCATGGAGCCCGAGGGTGATGAGCCGGGGTTATAGTCGGAGGCCAGCGCCACGGAGAGACCGCCGTCTATCATCTGTCGTGCGGGGGCGTAATTCATGCCTAAGAAGAATGCGGCGCCGGGCAGCAGGGTGGCCATGGTGTCGCTGTCTCTGAGTGCTTCTATCTCGGCGGGTCCGACATGCTCGAGGTGGTCGACTGAGAGGGCGCCGCACTCCACGCCCGTCTGTATGCCGCCCGAGAGGGCCAGTTCGTTGGCGTGTATCTTGGGGCGCAGTCCGTATTCAAGGCCGCATTCGAGGATGCGTCGTGTCTGGTCGGGGGTGAAGAAGCCCTCGTCGCAGAAGACATCTATGTAATCGGCGAGCTTTTCGGAGGCCACGGCCGGTATCATCTCGCGGGTGATGAGGCGCACATAGCCGTCGCGGTTGTCGCGATAGGCGCGAGGGAATGCGTGGGCGCCCAGAAAGGTGCGTTTGACGGATATGACGGCGTCGTCGCGTATGGCGGTGGCCACTCGTAACATTTTAAGCTCGTCTTCGAGGGTGAGTCCGTAACCGCTCTTGATTTCGATGGCGCCGGTGCCCCCGCGCATCATCTGTCGCACCCTGCCCATGGCCGAGCGATAGAGGGTGCGTTCGGGGGTGGCATGCAGCAGGTCGGCAGAGTTGAGTATGCCGCCGCCGCGCTCGGCGATCTGAACGTATGACATGCCGGCAATGCGGTCTTCATACTCCTGCTCGCGGCTGCCGGCATAGATGATGTGGGTGTGTGAGTCGCAGAAGGCGGGCATGACAAAGCGGTCTGTGGCGTCGATGACATAGTCGCCTTTTGCTGCGGGGCAGCTGCTCATGGGGCCGAACGACTCTATGACGCCATCGCCTATGGCAACGAAAGCGTCGGTGAGGGTGGGGGTGACGGCCATATCCTTGCCGCAAAGACGTGCCGGCGCTTTGTCATGGCAGCCCAGCAGCCATTTGATGTTTTTAATGATAGTCTTCATGACTGTTGTTTTTAAGAAAGTCGACCGAGGCCGACATGTCGTGATAGAGCACTCTGTCGCGGTCGACAAACGACACGCATTTGCGATAGGCGGCATGGAGCCTTTCGAGTGCCTCGGAGCTTCTCAAGGGGCGGCGGAAGTCGAGGGCTTGGGCCGCGTTCAACAGCTCGACGCCGAGGACACGCCACACATTGTCGACAACACGTGCGCACTTGGTGGCGGCGTTGGCGCCCATGCTGACGTGGTCTTCCTGCCCGAGGGACGATTCTATGGAGTCGACCGAGGCGGGTGTGCACAGCTGTTTGTTTTGGCTGACCACCGAGGCGATGGAGTATTGTGGTATCATGAAGCCGCTGTTGAGTCCCGGTTCGGCCACCAGGAAAGCGGGCAGGCCCCGTTTGCCTCCTATCAGCTGATAGACCCTTTGCGACGATATGCTGGCAAGCTCCGAGAGGGCGATGGCCAGATAGTCGAGCACCAGTGCCAGCGGCTCGCCGTGGAAGTTGCCGGCCGAGAGTATCATGTCGTCATCGGGCAGTATGGTGGGGTTGTCGGTGACGCTGTTGACCTCTGTGGTGACAACGTTTTCGACGTGGGCGATGGTGTCTTTGACGGCTCCGTGCACCTGTGGGGCACAACGGAACGAGTATGGGTCTTGCACGTAAGGTTTGGGCCGGCGGGCTATGGCGCTCCCTTCCAACAGCCCCAGTATCGTGCGGGCAGTCTCTAACTGTCCTTGGTGGGGACGCACACGGTGCACCGGCTCCAGGAAGGCGTCACGGCAGCCGTCGAATGCCTCCAGGCTGAGGGCGGCGAGTCTGTCGGCCCAGCCCGAGAGGCGGCGGGCCTCTAAGAGCGACCATACGGCATAGGCCGACATGAACTGTGTGCCGTTGAGCAGGGCAAGACCCCCTTTGGCACCCAAGGTGATGGGCTCGACACCCAGGCGGCGGCACACCTCCTCGCCCGTGAGGCGTTCGCCGTGCAGGCAGGCCTCGCCCAAGCCGAGAAGCGGCAGGCACATGTGGGCTAACGGGGCCAGGTCGCCCGAGGCTCCGAGTGACCCCTGCTGATAGACAACGGGGGTGACGCCGGCGTTGTAATAGTCGATAAGTCGCTCGAGTGTCTCTATCTTTACGCCCGAGGCGCCGTAACTGAGCGAGCGTATCTTAAGGAACATCATGAGTCGCACCACGGGGGCGGGTACCTCGTCGCCGGAGCCGCAGGCGTGTGACATGACAAGGTTGCGTTGCAGTTGTCGCAGGCTGTCGCTCTCGATGGAGACGTTGCATAACGAGCCGAAGCCGGTGGTGATGCCATAGATGGGTTTGTCGGCGGTGGCGATGCGCTCGTCGAGGTATGTGCGGCAGCGTATCACCGCCTCTCTGGCCTCGGGGCTCAGCTCTAAGCGGGTGTCTGAGAAGACTATGTCTCCTATCTCTTTTACGGACAGCGGGGCGGGGCTTATGTAATGTGTTGTCATGGTGTCAGTTGAAAAGTCGGTTTATGATATCGTCGTCTGCGAGGTTGGGCATGGTCACCCGCATGTCGTCGCTCTGTTGCATCTGTCGCCCGATGGCCTCCATGGCGCCGCTGTTGCGGGCCCAGCTGCGGCGGGCGATGCCGTTGGCCACATCCCACAGCAGCATTGACCGTATGCGTTCGGCGGCCGCCTTGCTGCCGTCTATCACCATGCCGAAGCCGCCGTTGATGACCTCGCCCCAGCCGCATCCTCCTCCGTTGTGGAGCGACACCCATGTGGCGCCGCGGAACGAGTCGCCTATGACGTTATGTACGGCCATGTCGGCGGTGAAACGTGAGCCGTCGTATATGTTGGAGGTCTCGCGATAGGGTGAGTCGGTGCCCGAGACATCGTGGTGGTCGCGGCCCAGCACTATGGGGGCGGTGATGCGTCCTTGGACTATGGCCTCGTTGAAGGCCAAGGCTATGCGTATGCGTCCCTCGGCGTCGGCATAGAGTATGCGGGCCTGCGAGCCGACCACCAATCGGTTGGATTGAGCCTCTTTGATCCAGTGTATGTTGTCGGCAAGCTGGCTTTTTATGTCGTCGGGGGCACCTTTGTAAATATCTTCAAGCACCCCTGCTGCGATACGGTCACTCTCGGCAAGGTCGTCGGCAGAGCCCGAGCAGCATACCCACCGGAAGGGGCCGAAGCCGTAATCGAAGAAGAGGGGGCCCATGATGTCTTGCACATAGGAGGGGTAACGGAACGAGCCGTCGGGCAGCATGACGTCGGCACCGGCGCGTGACGACTCCAGCAGGAAGGCGTTGCCGTAATCAAAGAAGTACATGCCGCGGGCGGTGAGTCTGTTGACGGCGGCGATGTGGCGGCGCAGTGACTGTCTCACCCTCTCTTTGAAGAGGTCGGGATCTTCGCGCATCATTGTCACCGACTCGTCGAAGCTCATGCCTGCGGGGTAATAGCCGCCCGACCACGGGTTGTGGAGCGATGTCTGGTCGGAGCCGAGGTCGACGGATATGCCATCGTCGGCAAGGCGTTCCCACAGGTCGACGACGTTGCCGTTATAGGCCAGTGAGACGGCCTCTTTATTTGTCGTGGCCTGCTTTATGCGTGGTATCAGCTCATCGAGCGAGGTGTATATCTCATCGACCCATCCCTGTTTGTGTCGCACGGCCACAGCCTTGGGGTTGACCTCGGCAATGACGCCCACCATGCCCGCGATGACGGCCGCTTTGGGTTGGGCGCCCGACATGCCTCCCAATCCCGAGGAGACGAAGAGCTTGCCGGCAAGGGTGTTTTCACCCGTCTTCATCTTTTTGCGGCCTGCTCCTAAAAGTGTGATGGTGGTGCCGTGCACTATGCCCTGGGGGCCTATGTACATGAACGAGCCTGCCGTCATCTGCCCGTATTGCGACACCCCGAGGGCGTTGAAGCGCTCCCAGTCGTCGGGTTTGGAGTAATTGGGTATGACCATGCCGTTTGTGACCACAACGCGCGGGGCCGAGGGGTGGGAGGGGAACAGGCCCAGCGGGTGGCCGGAGTAAAGCACCAGCGTCTGGTGTTCGGTCATCTGAGAGAGCAGCTGCATGGTAAGGCGGTATTGTGCCCAGTTTTGGAATGCCGCCCCGTTGCCTCCATAGACTATCAGTTCGTGGGGGTGTTGTGCCACCGCCTCGTCGAGGTTGTTGGTTATCATGAGCATGATGGCGGCGGCTTGGGGGCAGCGGTGGGGATAGTCGTTGATGTTGCGGGCGTATATCTTATAGCCCGGGCGGTAACGGTACATGTATATGCGGCCGTATCGTTCCAGCTCGTCGGCAAACTCGGGGGCAAGCTCGGCGTGGAGGTGTTTGGGTATGTATCTGAGTGCGTTGCGTACGGCCAGCCGTTTCTCGTCGGGGCTGAGTATGTCTTTGCGACGGGGTGCGTGGTTGACGCACGGGTCGTATGGTCGGGCAGGGGGCAGCGTGTGGCCTATGCCGGCGATGATCTCTTCTGCAAATGTCATGGCGTGGTGTTTTCTATGGTTTTTTCTGCGTTTCGCGGTCTGTTGCGGGGTTTGTTTTCCGCATGCTGTTTTGCGGGAGCCTATTGGGGGGCGGGCCTTGTCGGCATGCGGGCATTCCAAGGCCCGCCGGCGTGTGTCAGTCGGTAAGTTTTCCGTCTATTTTGGCAAGAAGCGCCTCTTTGCGTTTTTCAGACTCCAGACCGAGGAGTACCGCCTCACCGACAAGTTTGGAGGCGCACTCACGGTCTTTGAGCCCTGCGGCGTTGATGCGTACATTGAGCAGTGCTCCCTGTATGGCGGCGCCGACGGCCAGCACACCCACGCCGGCATCGCTTATGGAGTTGGGGTTGCCGTTGTCGATCATGGCCTCCAACACATCGAAGCATTCGGCCGCCTTGCTCATGGTGCGATAGGGCACATGGGTGGCATGGAGCGTGGCGCTCTCGAGAGCCTGACGGCGGGCCTGTTTCTCTTGCTCGGTGTCTTTGGGCATGGCGAAGACATCCATTATCTTGTTGAAGGCGTCGGTGTCTTCGTCGACAAGGGCAAGAAGCTCGTCGGCCAGTTTATGACCCTTGTCGGCGATGTTTGAGAAGTATTCCCAGCGGTCGTCCCACCCCGCCTTGTGCGAGCTGAGGTTGGCGACCATGGTGCCTAAGGCGGCGCCAAGAGAGCCCATATAGGCCGAGACGGAGCCTCCCCCCGGAGCGGGTGACTCGGAGGCCGTGTTATAGGCGAAATCTTTGCAGCTGAGGTCTATGAGCTTGGGTGACTTGTCGGCTATGAGGTATTCGATGACCTTTTCGCGAGGGTTGAAGGGGGCCAGGTCGTTAAGACTCATGGAGCGCACCGCTATCTTGACGATCTCATCTTCGGAGATGCCCACAGAGCGTTTCTGCTTTTGGAGGTAATAACGGCCCGCCTCTATGAGTGCCTTGCGGGGAAGAAGCCCCACAACCTCGCAGCCGGTGACTTTGACGCCGCGGGCCTCGGCCTTGCGGCATACCTCCTCATAGGCCACGTGCAGAGGGGTGGCGTTCATGTCGACGATGTTCATGGACACCTGGGCGATGCCGTATTCGGCGATATACCATCCTATGGCCTTGGTGCCTTTGAGGGTGCCGGGCAGCATTATGGGGTTGCCGTCGGCATCCAATATTCTCTTGCCCACGGGAGAGCCTCCCTCTCGTTTGGGACGTCCTTTCTCGCGCACGTCGAAGGCGATGGCGTTGGCGCGGCGGGTGGAGGTGGTGTTGAGGTTGAAGTTGACGGCCAGCAGGAAGTCGCGCGCTCCTATGACGGTGGCGCCGCTGCGGGCAACGGACTCGTTATATTCGCAGGGTCCGTAATCGGGCTTCCAGCGGGGGTCGGCCAACTTCTTTTCGAGCCCTTCATATTCGCCGGCGCGGCAGGTGGCAAGGTTGCGTCGTTCGTCTGTTGCGGCGGCGTTTTCGTAACAATAGACCGGTATGCCCAGCTCGCGTCCCACCCTTTCGCCCAGCTGACGGGCAAGGGCTGCAGTCTCTTCCATGGTGATGCCTGCAAGGGGTATCAGGGGCAGCACGTCGGTGGCGCCGATGCGGGGGTGTTCGCCGTGATGTCGGCGCATGTCTATGGTCTGCTGTGCCTTCTTGACGCCGCGGAAAGCCGCTTCGCACACGGCCTCAGGGCTGCCCGTGAAGGTGACGACGGTGCGGTTGGTGGCCGCTCCCGGGTCGACATTAAGTACTTTGACGCCCTCGACGGATGATATGGCATTGACAATGCCGTCTATGACACTCATGTCGCGTCCTTCGCTGAAGTTGGGTACGCACTCGATAAGTCTTTCCATATATTAGTTTTTTTATT
>CAMRVW010000008.1 GCA_947054185.1 uncultured Rikenellaceae bacterium
CCTGCTCGCATACCGATAACATTTTTGTTATCAAATAAGAAAATATTGGTTAAATTTGCAGGAGGTAAAAAAAATCTATTAAACTATAATATTATGGCAGAATCAAAGCACCAGAAGCTCTTCACCGAGTTTCCCGCAGTCTCTACAGCCGACTGGGAAGCGGTGATAGCCAAAGACTTAAAGGGTGCCGACTATGACAAGAAGTTGGTTTGGAAAACGATGGAGGGCTTCAATGTGCGCCCCTATTATCGTGCCGAAAACTTGGAAGGCATACGTCACATGGCAAGCAAGCCCGGTCAGTTCCCGTACGTTCGCGGCGTGTCGGAGAACAATAACTGGCTCGTTCGTCAGACCGTCAGGGTCGAATCGCCCGAGGAGGCCAACAAACAGGCGCTCGATGCACTCATGAAAGGTGCCGACTCCATCTGTTTCAAGGTAAAGAAAGATTTCTCTGCACAAGATCTCGAAAAGCTCCTGGCGGGCATAGAGATCAAAGCCGTCGAGATCAACTTCGAGGGTTGCGGTGTGGCAGGTGTCGCCGCTTTGTTTATGGAGAAGGTTGAAAAGGCCGGCTTGCAGTCGGAAGATGTGCGCGCCTCGTTCAATATAGACCCCATAGGCAAAAAGCTCACGCTCAAAGGTCGCAATTGCGGCGCCTCTATAGCCGACAGCGGCATCGTCGAGCTGATTAGGAAATATGATAAATATCGCCGTGTGCGTTTTGTTGGCGTTAACGGCACCATCTTCAACAATTGCGGCTCGACCATCGTTCAGGAGCTCGGTCTGTCGCTCTCTGTGGCGCACGAATATATGGTGCAGATGATGGAAGCGGGTCTTAGTGCCGACCAGGCAGCCCGTAACATCAAGTTCAACTTCGCCGTCAGCTCCAATTACTTCATGGAGATGGCCAAGTTCCGTGCCGCGCGCATGCTCTGGGCCACCATCGTCAAGGAATACAACCCCGAGCGCGAGTGCTCGCTCAAGATGAAAGCCCATGCGGTCACCTCGCTCTTCAACGCCACTGTTTACGACCCCTATGTCAATATGCTTCGCGGTACCACCGAGGCCAT
Organism: uncultured Rikenellaceae bacterium; assembly: GCA_947054185.1. Taxonomy (GTDB): domain Bacteria; phylum Bacteroidota; class Bacteroidia; order Bacteroidales; family Rikenellaceae; genus CASDZP01. The sequence continues at coordinate 1,071 of CAMRVW010000008.1, forward strand.
GAGTGCTGCCATAGGCGGTGCGGCATCTATCGAGGTGTTGCCTTTCGATGCCGCTTTCGATGCTCCTTCGGAGTTCTCGTCGCGCATTGCCCGCAACGTCCAGTTGCTGCTTAAGGAGGAGTCGCGCTTCAACCAGGTGGCCGACATACCCGGCGGTTCATACTATATCGAAAACCTCACCCAATCCATCGCCGACGAGGCATGGGCCCTCTTCAAAGATGTCGAGGGCAAAGGCGGTTATGTCAAGGCTTTCGAGTCGGGCGACATACAGAAGACCATTGCCGAGACGGCTGCCAAGCGCGACCTCAACATCGCCACCCGTCGCGAGATATTGCTCGGCACCAACCAATATCCCAACTTCTCAGAGAAGGCCGGCGATGCCGTCACCGAAGCCACCGTTACTGCGGGTGCCTGCGGTTGCTGCTGCGGCAAAGAGAGCGACGTGGAGCCGTTGCACCCCTATCGTGCAGGCATGGCGTTCGAGGCTCTTCGTCTTAAGACCGACAGAAGCGGTCGTAACCCCAAAGCCTTCATGCTCACGCTCGGCAATCTGGCCTTTGCGCGTGCACGTGCTCAGTTTTCAAGCAACTTCTTTGCCTGCGCGGGCATCGCTCCCATAGACAACACTCTGTTCGCATCGGTTGACGAAGGCGTGGCGGCGGCTCTCGAGTCGAAAGCCGAGATTGTGGTGATATGCTCGTCAGACGATGAGTATGCGACATTCGCACCCGAAGTGGCTCAGAAGCTCGGCGGCAAGGCCGTTGTGGTTGTTGCCGGCGACCCCGCTTGCAAAGAGGAGCTCAAAGCCAAGGGGCTGAACAACTTCATAAGCGTCAGAAGCAACGTGTTGCAGACGCTCGATGGTTTCCAGAAAGAGCTTGGCATCTAAGAGACCGGCGGGTTCCGTGACGGCCTTGCCTTGCGGGCTTACCGGCAAACGCTTCTGCCAATCGGTTAAACAAAAAATGAGAATTTAAAATGAGAGCAAATTTTTCAGACATAAAATCGGTCTGCACATCAGGCTCATGTGCAGACGGGGGTGCCTCTAACGAGAATCCCTCTATAATGACTCCTGAACACATCGAGGTCAAGGGCAAATATGACGCCGGCGACCTCGAGGGCATGGAGCACCTCAATTACGCCGCCGGCATATCACCCTATCTGCGCGGCCCTTACAGCACCATGTATGTGATGCGTCCGTGGACCATACGCCAGTATGCGGGCTTCTCGACGGCTCAGGAGTCGAACGCCTTTTACCGTCGTAACCTGGCAGCCGGTCAGAAGGGCCTCTCTGTGGCTTTCGACCTTGCCACCCACCGCGGTTATGATGCCGACCACCCCCGTGTTGTCGGTGACGTTGGTAAGGCGGGCGTCTCTATATGCTCGGTTGAGGACATGAAGGTGCTTTTCGACGGCATACCCCTCGACAAGATGTCGGTATCCATGACCATGAACGGGGCAGTGCTTCCCGTGCTGGCCTTCTATATCGTTGCCGGCATGGAGCAGGGCTGCACCCTCGACCAGTTGAGCGGTACCATACAGAACGATATCCTCAAGGAGTTCATGGTGCGTAACACCTATATCTATCCGCCCAAGTTCTCCATGAAGATCATCGCCGACATCTTCGAGTACACCTCTAAGTACATGCCCAAGTTCAACTCCATATCCATCTCGGGTTACCACATGCAGGAGGCGGGTGCCACTGCCGATATAGAGTTGGCATATACTCTGGCCGACGGTTTGGAGTATCTGCGTACGGGTGTCGACGCCGGCATGGACATAGATGCATTCGCACCCCGTCTGTCGTTCTTCTGGGCAATAGGCACCAACCACTTCATGGAGATAGCCAAGATGCGCGCGGCACGTCTTCTGTGGGCCAAGATAGTGAGCAGGTTCAACCCCAAGAACCCCAAGTCATTGGCACTGCGCACTCACTGCCAGACCTCGGGTTGGTCGCTCACCGAGCAAGACCCCTTCAACAACGTGGCACGTACGGCCATAGAGGCTATGGCGGCGGCCTTGGGTCACACCCAGTCGCTCCACACCAACGCCCTCGACGAGGCCATAGCCCTGCCCACCGACTTCTCGGCGCGTATTGCCCGCAACACGCAGATATACCTCCAGGAGGAGACCAATATATGCCGCGTTGTCGACCCCTGGGCAGGTTCATACTATGTCGAGAGCCTCACTCGTGAGATCGTCGACAAGGCATGGCAGCACATACAAGAGGTCGAAGAGCTCGGCGGCATGGCCAAAGCCATAGAGACAGGTGTGCCAAAGATGCGCATCGAGGAGGCTGCCGCACGCAAGCAGGCCCGCATCGACTCGGGCTTGGACGTTATCGTGGGCCTTAACAAGTATCGCTTGGAGAAAGAAGACCCCATCGACATTTTGGACGTCGACAACACCGCCGTGCGCAACTCGCAGATAGAGCGACTCAAACAGCTGCGCGCAGGTCGTGACGAGGCCAAGGTGAAAGCGGCTCTGGCTGCCATCACCGAGTGCGTCAAGAGCGGCAAGGGCAACCTGCTCGAACTGGCGGTTGAGGCTGCCAAGCTTCGTGCCTCATTGGGCGAGATATCAGACGCCTGCGAGGTGGTGGTCGGTCGTTACAAGGCTGTGATTCGTTCAATTTCAGGTGTTTATTCAGCAGAGATGAAAGACAGTGACAAGTTTGCAAAGGCACAGTCTATGTGCGACGAGTTTGCAAAACGCGAAGGACGCCGTCCCCGCATCATGATAGCCAAGCTGGGCCAGGACGGTCACGACCGTGGCGCCAAGGTTGTGGCAACGGGTTATGCCGATATCGGTTTCGACGTCGACATGGGGCCGTTGTTCCAGACTCCCGAAGAGGCTGCCAAACAGGCGGTTGAGAACGACGTTCACGTGGTGGGCGTGTCATCGCTGGCGGCAGGCCACAAGACGCTCGTGCCCCAGATAGTCGCAGAGCTCAAGAAGCTCGGTCGCGAAGATATAGTTGTCATCGTGGGCGGTGTGATACCTCATCAGGACTATGACGCCCTCTATAAGGCAGGTGCTGCCGCAATATTCGGTCCCGGCACCCCTGTGACCGACGCGGCCATCAAGATACTCGAGATACTCGCATAATCTTGACTTGCCAACAAGTAAAGGTCGGGCCGGAAGGTCCGGCCTTTTGTCTTTTTTGTGATCACGACATCCCCTTGGCCGATTGGCAAGATGGTTGCGGTGCCTGCCGGCTTTTTCCGGTGCAGACCGCATAACGGACGGGCCGGTTGCTTTTGAGTGTGCGCGGCTTGCAGCATAATATGCTGATAATAAGATTTACAGCCACTTGCGGCGTTGCTGCCATAGGTGCGGTTACTGAAAACAGCTTCAGTTTGTAAAATAAATTTTTGTTTTATACTAATTTTTTTAACTTTACGAAAATTATCGGATGATTTTTTGGGCCGTGCGTCCGTGGCAAACCACCTTTGTGAAGCATCGGCCAAAGAGACGAGTTCAAGACAAGAACGGTAAGGCTAACTCAACCGACTAAAAATGAACAGCCATGAATCTGCTCATCATGCCGGCAAACTTCAATAAATTTGAAGAGATGACCGAACATACCGCGCCCGGCAACGAAACCTTCGCCACCGACAAGGCAAAAACAATGTAAGCGCATATATGCCATTAAAACGATGCGGCAATGGGCGCAACGTTTTTATCATTGATAAGAACATCACCAAAAAGTTACAGCCAAAGTAAAGATTTTCAGTTTATCATTATCTGCATGCAAATAGTGCGGAATGTCGGAAATGCCGGCGTTCATCAACATTGTGTGCGGGTCTGTTTTAAGTGTGAACACTTATTGTCAGGACATTGCTGTTTGCAGACAGCGGTTTTATAGCAACAATCCCCCTAAGAGCGAACGCATTTTCAGACAACAAACCGTCGTTACAATCTGTCGCCCTGTCACTGGGCATGGTTTGGTTTGATTGTCAGGGTGTTGGGTCTCATTCTTATTAGTGAATCCGGTAAATTTACAGAAGGAAGACAGACCGAAGCTCTTGCATTATACGATAGCCGCATAATGAGGGGATTGTTGCTTTTTTGTCTGGCTTTTTTCAAAGGCTCCATCCCTCGCCGCCTTATCAGGCTCTTCGCTTTTGCCTCATGTGTAATTTCAAAACCGGAACTGCAAAGCGCGAAAACATTTTTGGATATGAAAAATTAAGTTATCTTTGCAATGTATTCCCTCTCAAACGGGATGCGTACATAGCTTAAGCATTGGAAGTGTTTGAGTTTGTTCTTATTAGTAAATCCGGTAAATTTACAGAAGGAAGAACAAACCGAAGCTCTTGCATTATACGTTTATATATACGTATAGTGTGGGGATTGTGTTTGTTTTGCCTTCATGGTTTACCGGAACCAACTAATCAAAACAGGTCACGATACCCACACTTTCTTTTTTTACATACTCTTCTTTGGGGTATCGGGAAGGCTAATTACTTAAATCATGTTGAAAAAAGTATTTCTCGTTGCTCTGTCGACACTCTTTTTTGCAGCCGGTTGCAAGAAAGAGCAGACGTCGTTGTCTATTGACGACATTCCCACCAAAGCCCGCATTGTCGGCAACATCACCTGTATGACGCAGCTGGTTGACAGCACGCACAACGGCAACAGTACGCACATTTATGCCGGTGTGTCAAACAGAAAAGTTACATTGACCATAGACAACAGCGAGTTGGCACCCAACGGCAAGGGCGAAGGGTTCTCTGTGTTTGCCGGTATCACCGATATGAACGGCAATTTCGACATAGAGGTGCCCGTGATAGACGCAAACACCTCGGTGACCGTCATACCCGAGCCTTTTATCGGCTCTTATGTGCATAAGACAGTCATCAAAGACGTTTACGACACATATTATGAAGAGACCGAAAATGTGGAGGCGCTCTTTTCTGCCAGCCGCACATTCAGCGTGTCGCCTTACGGCATTACCGTTGCCGACTTTGAGTATAACACCCAAAAACGATAACGACATGAAAAAGCATTTGCTCTCAATCATATGCCTTCTTGTGGCCGGCGCTTCGTTCGCACAAGACAAACCCCAAAAAGAGTGGCTCCCCAAGAGGGGTGACATGGCCATAGGTGTCGATGTCATACCTCTGCTTAAATATGTGGGCAACGCCTTCAACGGCAACCTCAATAATTCGCTCGACCATCTGGGCGGCTCGCCATTCACCAAGGGCAGCACCTATTTCGACACCGACCTCATGCCGGACGTCTCCATCACGGGTAAATACATGCTCACCGACCGTTGGGGCCTGCGCGCCAATGTCGGCCTTATCATCAAACGGCAACTCAACACCGGCTATGTCGTTGACGACCTGGCGTTGCTTGCCGACCCCTTGTCGGAGAAGAAAAACATAGACCGTTCGCTCGTGCGCAAAGGCGGCATGAGCCTCATGCTGGGCGGCGAATATCGCAAAGGCGAGCGCAAGGTGCAAGGCGTCTTCTCTATGGGCATGTTGCTGGCGTTTCAAAGAAATAAGGCCACCTATGACTGGGGCAACAAGATGACCGTAAACAACCAGCAGCCCACCATCGCCAATGAAATAGGCGTGTATGACCCGAACGGTTACCGTCCTCTTAAGGTGTTGCCCGCCAGAGCCACCGTCTATGCCGGACTCACCGGCAGCGCAGGCGTGGAATGGTTCGTTGCCCCCAAGATATCCATAGGGGCCGAGGTCAACCTCAGCGCCTATTATGTGGTGCAGGCCAAGCAATACCTCAAAAGCGAAGGTTACAACCCCTCTCTTGGGGCGATAGAAAAACGCACCGACCTTATCAAGCCGGCCAACCGCACCTTTGTGTTGGGCACTGAAAGTCTGGGCGGTTCGTTGAACATGACGTTTTTCTTTTGATGCCTCTGATGGCAACCCTGCCTCGGGTTCACTGACAAACGCAACCTGATAAGATGAATCCCTGTTGATGCAACCGTCCGTTTGATACAAAGCCAAACGGACGGTTGTCTCTTTTGTCGCCCTTAAAGGATCCGCTCTGTTTCGATTGATGAGATGGCGGTAAATTCATTACCTTTGTGAAAACCAAAAAATGAAGCTATGACTCTTTTGTGCCGCGCCATGTTGCTGCTGTTTGTGGCGGCTCCATTCACCCTTAATGCCCAAACGGGCGATATGGTTCGTCTGACAGCCTTCGGTGTGTGGCCATAGCCCCGGACCCGTCGAATACCGTTGTCGATGCCGCACATCCCGTGCATCGAAACGTGCGCATGACGGGCAACACCTTCGTGCTCTCGGGCGGCACGGCGTTGTTTGCCAAGAGTACCGGCGGTTTGACGTTTACCGGCAACACCATTGAGTGCCCGTCTGCCGGTGACGGCCCCCTGTTTGTGCCGGAGGAATGCAGCGACATCACCATTGATGGTAACCGCACGGGCAAGGAGTGTGCAGACAAAGGGGGCCGCTGCGGGAGCGACAAAAGCGTACGCCGCTAAAAGAATGGGCCCCGGGCTCTGTTTTTCAAAAAAAAAGATTACTTTTGAGCCATGAGTACGGTTGCGATAATATATGATTTTGACGGGACGCTGGCCCCGGGCAACATGCAGGAGTATGACTTCATTCCCGCCGTGGGCAAACGCAGCGAGGAGTTTTGGCAAGAGAGCAGCCAGATGGCTGAAAACCAGGACGGAGACACCATTCTGGCCTATCTCTATCACATGATAAAAGAGGCCAATAACCGTGATGTGTCGTTGCGTCGCGATGCTTTCCGCGAGTCGGGCAGCAAGGTGCGCCTTTTCGACGGTGTCAGGGAGTGGTTCTCTCGCATCAACGCCTATGCGGCAGAGCGGGGCATAACCATAGAGCATTACATCAATTCGTCGGGCATCAAAGAGATGATAGAGGGTACATCCATCGCGCACGAATTCAAGAAGATATATGCCTGTTCGTTTTTTTATAACGTCGACGGCGTGGCCTTCTGGCCCAGCGTGGTGGTCAATTACACCACCAAGACGCAGTTTCTGTTCAAGATAAACAAGGGCATAGAGAGCGTGTCGGACAACATAGAGATAAACCGTTACGTGCCGGAAGAGAAGCGGCGCATACCCTTCAGCCGCATGATATATATAGGTGACGGTACCACCGACATACCTTGCATGAGGCTTGTCAAGCAGATGGGCGGTTACTCGATCGCCGTCTATAACAGCGAGTCGCAACGCAAAGTCGACGACATACGCAAGCTGGTCGACGACGGCAGGGTCGATTTTGTCGCTCCCGCCGATTACCGTCCGTCGAGCGGCATAGACACCGTGGTGCGTCGCATTATAGACAGAATATCCATCAACCTCTCTCTCGAAGAGCTGAGGGCCGGTCTTAAGGTCTCGCACAAGGGTTGAGGCGGCGATATCGTTTTTCGGCCGTGATGAAAAGGTTGACGTGCACAACCGAAATGAAAAAATGCGCGACAGAGCCTGTGCAGGGCCTTTATAGAACTCCAAAGAGGCAACGGAGCCATGTGCCCGCCGGCAAAGAGGGAAAAGATATGTCAGTAAACAAAAAAATAAACGTGGTTGCCGTCGATGCGGCTTTGTGTCTTGTGTCGGCATTGTTGTTCGCACTGCCGTGGCTCGGCGTCACCTCGCTGACGCTCTTTTTTGCCTTTGTGCCTCTGTTGTGGCTGCAACGCAAGCATGGAGGCAGACGTTTCTGGTTGTTATGTACGCTTACGTTCGTGGCATTCAATCTTATCACCGTCACGTGGATCGCCCGCTCGGCCCTCATAGGCACGGTGGCGGCGGTGATTGTTTATGCAGCTATATTCGGCACGGTGGCCGCCATATATAATGCGGTGTGGAAACGGGCGCTCAAACCGTTGGCTTACACCGTGCTGGTGTGCGGCTGGACGGCTGCCGAGAGGTTCTATACCCATGCCGAGATATCGTTTCCGTGGCTCAATCTGGGAGGCGGGTTTGCGGTCGATCACTTTTTGGTGCAGTGGTATGAATATACCGGTACCCTTGGCGGCACCATATGGGTGTTGGTCGTCAACCTGTTGGTGTTCGAGGCGCTGACACGGAGCCTTGAGCGGCGTTCGTTCTCTCTCTCGTGTTGGGTGGCCCCTCTTTTGTGGGTGGTGGTGCCGGCGGCAGGTTCGCTTGTCATGTATGGCTGTTACAAGGAGGGCGACCGAAAAGTGACCGTAACCCTCATGCAGCCCAATGTCGACTCGTATAACGACAAGTTCGGCGGCCAGAGCCAGCGCAAGCAGCTCGACAGGATGGTGGGCATGATAAACGACGCCCCGGCCGACAGCCGTTTCATAGTGGGGCCCGAGACCGCCCTTAACGACAGCTATTGGATAGGCATGATAGAGCAGAGTCACATGGTCGACACCATAAGCAGAGTGCTCTTTCGCACACATCCCGATGCCACGGTCATATTCGGCCTTACCACCTTCAAGGGTTACTCCAAGCTGATATACCCTGAGCCTCCCACCTCCACATGCCGCACCCGTCCCGACCGCGATTACTGGTGGGACGCCTATAACTCGGCCATCTGCATCGACAGCTCGGCCCGGTTGCAGCTCTATCATAAGTCGAAGCTGGTGGTGGGCGTCGAACTGATACCTTATCACGAATATTTCAGCTGGTTCAACAAGCTGTCGGTCGATTTGGGCGGTGTCTCGGGCATGTTGGCGGTGCAAGAGCGGAGCAGCTGCTTCGACACCTCCGAGGGCAAGGTGGGTTGCGCGATATGTTACGAGTCGGTATATGGCGAATATTACGCCTCTTTCGTTGAGAGGGGTGCGCGCCTTATGTTTGTGATAACCAACGACGGATGGTGGGGTGACACCGCCGGTTACCGCCAGCATCTGCGCTTTTCGCAGCTTCGGGCCATAGAGACGCGGCGTTCTATAGGGCGCTCGGCCAACACGGGCATCAGCGCCCTGATAAACGAGCGCGGCGACATAACGGCGCGCACACCCTGGGACAAGGAGTGCACCCTCTCGGGCGAGCTGACCGAGAACGACCGCATCACTCTCTTCGTGCAATACGGCGACATTGCCGGCAGAGCCTCGCAGGGCGTGTTCCTGCTGTCGTTGCTCTATTTCGTCGCTTACCGTCGGCGCAAGAAAGACTATCTGGTGTGAGCCCGCACCCCTGCGGCGGGCCGGGACAAGGGGAGGCAATGGGGCAGAACAAGAGGACAGCAGGAGCCATTGGTCTGTGGCTGATGTAAAAGCTCTCCGCCGGCAGTCGTAAGAAGACCGCGAGGTGATGAAAACGATGATGTATATAAGTGTGAACCAAAAATAAAGAGTATGTTTTCAGGAATAATAGAGTCGGTGGGCACGGTGACGGCATTGCGCCGTGAGGGCGGCAATCTGCACATAACACTCGAGTGCCCCTTTGCCGGCGAGCTTAAGATTGATCAGAGCGTTGCCCATAACGGAGTGTGTCTTACGGTTGTCGATCTGTCGGATGGCTGTTATACCGTCACGGCCATCGACGAGACCTTAAGAAAGAGCAATTTCGGTCTGTTGGGCGTGGGCGACAAGGTCAACCTCGAGAGAAGCATGCGCCCCGACGCCCTGCTCGACGGCCACATAGTGCAGGGCCATGTCGACATGACAGCCCGGTGCGTAAAGGTCGAGGAGGCCGACGGCAGCCATGTATATACATTCGATTACGAGCCAGGCGAGGGACGTATAACTGTCGAGAAAGGCTCGGTGGCAGTCAACGGCGTGAGCCTTACGGTTGTCAACTCGCGGCCTGACGGCTTTCAGGTCGCCATAATACCGTACACATGGGAGCACACCAACTTCCACACTTTCTCTCCGGGCACGGTTGTCAACATCGAGTTCGACATAATAGGCAAATATATCTCCAAGCTGATGCAAAACTATCGTTAGCCTGTCGGGACAAAGGGTTGCTGAAAGGGGAAATTTAAAAAGAGGGTGGGAAGTTGAAAAATTTCTTGTCAAACAAATAAAAGTCAATATGTCAGTAAAGGTTAAGTCGATGAGTTTTGCGTCGTTGAGCATATCGGCGGTGACGGCGCTCTTCTCTTTCGGCATGATATTCTTTTTCGGGGGCGGCGACCTTGTGGTCTCGGCCTCGTCGGCTCTGATAATGGGTTTTGTCATCTATATAGTGTCGCGTTACACCATATGGCGATTTGTGCTTTACCGCATAAAGCCCATCTATCAGCTTATGTTCGAGCGTAATGTGAGCGTCGGTGAGCTGGCCGGCCATTTCGAGGGACGCGACATAATAAGCAATGTCGGCAGCGACATTGCCGAATGGGCAGAGAAAAAGGCAGCCGAGATAGACCGCCTCAAAGATATGGAAAACTATCGCAAGGAGTTCCTGGGCAATGTGTCGCACGAGTTGCGCACACCGTTGTTCACGCTTCAGGGCTATGTGATAACGCTGCTCGACGGCGGCATCGACAACCGCGACACCAGGGTGCGATATCTTGAAAAGGCCAACAAGTGCATCGAACGCCTTATAGCCATCGTGCACGACCTCGAAGAGATATCCAAGCTCGAGATGAAGGTGCTCAACCTTGAGCGCACCCAGTTCGACATAGTGGCACTGGCGCGCGAGACGGCCGAGGTGTTCAACATGCAGCACAACCCCAACGACATTGTCATAAAGGTCGACGGCGTGTTGCCCATAGATGTCTTTGCCGACCGCAGGCGCATAGAGCAGGTATTCATCAACCTTATGTCCAACTCCATAAAATACGGACGTAAGGGCGGCGTCACCACCGTCGGTTTCGTCGATATGTTCGACAAGGTCATGGTCGAGATAACCGATAACGGCATAGGCATATCCAAAGAGAACATGCCGCGCGTGTTCGAGCGCTTCTTCCGCGCCGACACCGTACGCTCGCAAGAGAACGGCGGCACGGGCCTGGGTCTTGCCATCGTCAAACACATCATAGAGGCCCACGGCGAGAAGGTGGTGGTGCGCAGTCAGCTCGGCGTGGGTACCACTTTCGGGTTCACTCTGAAAAAATATCTTTAGTTTGGCGGAAAGTTGCGATAAAAGAAGGTGCGGGTATCTATTCGCACCTTCTTTGTGTCTGTGCCACAAGGTTTTATGGTAAGAGGGTCTGTCGTAAGATAGGTAAACGGATATGTCGGGGTAATGTAAATGATTCGATATAAGGATGTTGTTAGATTAATGGTCTGTTAGTTTGTCTTTTTGTGGAGTGAGGCTCGTCCGTGGGAAAATAGAAAAAAGAAGATGAAATGTCGCCGTGCGATTTACATGTCAAAATAAATTTCCTTAATATAGAAAAAAAATGTATTTTTGAGCCATTAATTTAAGGGAAAATGTATCGTAATACATTGCGCGAGCTGTTGGCTCACAGCGTTATATCTTGCATCGACGGTCGGTCTGAGGTGTCGATAACATCAGTCACTTCCGACTCGCGGGCCGTTGTTGCGGGTTCGCTTTTCGTTGCCGTTCCGGGCACTGTCTCAGACGGTCACCGCTTTATCGACCGGGCTGTCGAGGCCGGCGCCGTGGCGGTGCTCTGTCAGGTGATGCCTCAAAACAGGAAAGAGGGTGTCACCTATGTCACGGTCGACGACACCGCCTTGGAGCTTGGGCGCGTGGCCTCGCTGTTTTATGGCGAGCCGAGCAGGAAGCTGGAGCTTGTGGGCGTCACCGGCACCAACGGCAAGACCACCACGGCCACGCTTCTTTACGACCTCTTCACCGCAATGGGTTACAAGTCGGGTCTTATATCGACGGTGGTCTATCGTGTTGCCGACCAGAGCGTCGCATCCACCCACACCACTCCCGACAGCGTCAGCCTTAACGCCCTGTTGGCCCGCATGGTCGAGGCCGGGTGCCGCTATTGCTTCATGGAGGTCAGCTCTCACAGCGTGGTGCAGCACCGCATAGAGGGTCTGCACTTCAGGGGCGGCATATTCACCAACATAACGCACGACCATCTCGACTATCACAAAACATTCGCCAACTATATCGCCGCCAAGAAGAGCTTCTTCGACACTCTGCCAGCCGATGCCTTTGCCCTTGTCAACACCGACGACCGTAACGGCATGGTGATGGTGCAGAACACCGCTGCCAAGGTGAGCCGTTATGCACTCAAGAGCATGGCCGACTTCAAGTGTCGCATAATAGAGTCGGTCTTCGGGGGCATGGAGCTTAATATAGACGGCAGGGATGTGTGGGTGCGCTTCATAGGTCATTTCAACGCCTATAACCTTACGGCGGTATATGGCGCGGCCATGCTTTTGGGTGCCGATGCCGACGAGACTCTGCGCCAGATGAGCATGTTGCACTCGGTGGCCGGCCGCTTCGATTATGTCACCTCGCCCGACGGCGTCACCGCCATAGTCGATTATGCCCACACGCCCGATGCACTCGAGAATGTGCTCGATACCATATCGGAGTTGCGCCGTGGCGACAGCCGCATAATAACAGTGGTGGGGTGCGGCGGCAACCGCGACAAGACCAAGCGTCCGGAGATGGCTGCCATAGCATTGAAAAAGAGCGATTTTCTGATACTCACATCCGACAACCCCCGCTTCGAGAAGCCGGAAGATATACTCGGCGACATGTGCGCCGGCCTTGACGACTCGTGCCCCGACACCAAAGGCCGCTATGTGGTGATAGCCGACAGACGCCAGGCCATACGCACGGCGGCGGCAATGGCCCGTGGAGGTGCCAAAGGCGAGGGCGACATAATACTCATTGCCGGCAAAGGCCATGAAAACTATCAGGAGATAGAGGGTGTCAGACACCACTTCGACGACAAAGAGGAGATAACGGCCCTCTTTGCGTGATTTAAACGAGGCTCCGGTTCGTATGGTGCAAAGCCGCCGGGCCGCAAGTCTTGCATCGCTTGGCCAAAAGGGCATCGGAGGGCAATCGGGTGCACCTGTGGCCGGGCGGGTGAAAGCCTCGGGACGCGAGTCCTGAAGGCTTCCGCACAGTGAGGGCGAGCTGTCGCGGTCTGCAAAAAGTATATTGTATAACGACAGGCGCAACATGGCGCCGCACAAAAGAGAAAAAGATGTTTTATCACATTGCACAATGGCTCGAACGTAATTTCGACATACCGGGCATGGGTGTGTTCGGTTACATTTCGTTCAGGGGCGCAATGGCCATTATTGCCGCACTTGTCATTGCCATTGCGTTCGGTATCAAGATTATACGCATGCTTCAACGTCGCCAGATAGGCGAAGAGATACGCAATCTGGGCCTGGAGGGGCAGTTGCAGAAGCGAGGCACACCCACCATGGGCGGGCTTATCATTCTGCTGGCGATACTTGTGCCGACGCTGCTCTTTTGCGACCTCACCAACGTGTATGTGCAGTTGATGATAGTGTCGACAATATGGTTGGGGCTTATCGGTTTTGTGGACGACTATATAAAGGTATTCCGCAAAAACAAGGAGGGTCTTAACGGCAGGTTCAAGATTGTCGGTCAGGTGGGGTTGGGGCTGATCATAGGCCTTACCATGTGGCAGAGCAACGACATAACGGTGCGACGCACCATACGCACCGACGATGCCGACAAGATAGTGATGGTCGAGCCTAACGGTTCGCAACAGGTGGTCTATCTCACCCCGGCCGAGAAACAGGCTCTCACCACCATACCTTTCATCAAAGGCAACGAGTTCGATTACGCCGACCTCTTCCCCTTCGACAACGAAGACCACACCTGGGGGTGGGTGGTATATGTCCTTGCCGCCATATTCATAGTCACGGCCGTGTCTAACAGCGCCAACCTCACCGACGGGCTCGACGGTCTGGCTGCCGGCACATCGGCCACCATAGGCGTGGTGTTGGGGCTGTTGGCCTATTTTTCGGGCAATATAATATATGCCAACTATTTGGGCATCATGTACATCCCGTTCAGCGGCGAGCTGTTCGTATATACCTGTGCCTTTGTGGGGGCACTGGTGGGCTTTCTGTGGTACAACAGTTTCCCTGCGCAGGTGTTCATGGGCGACACCGGTTCGCTTGCCGTGGGTGGGGTCATAGCCACGCTGGCGCTTCTGATACGCAAGGAGTTTTTGTTACCCATACTCTGCGGCGTCTTCATGGTCGAGAGCCTCTCGGTGATGATGCAGGTGGCGTGGTTCAAATATACCAAAAGAAAATATGGAGAGGGCAGGCGCATATTGCTCATGTCGCCTCTGCACCACCATTATCAGAAAAAGGGCTATCATGAGAACAAGATAGTGGTCCGTTTTTGGATCATTCAACTTCTGTTGGCGGCCATAACGCTTGTAACATTAAAAATACGATAATGAAAATTGCGGTACTTGGTGGCGGCCAAAGCGGCTTGGGCAGTGCGGTGCTGGCCAAAAAAGAGGGGTTCGAGGTGTTTCTGTCAGACTCGGGCAGGCTGTCGGACCATATCAGGGCATCATTGCAGACAGAGGGCATACCCTTTGAAGAGGGCGGCCATACGATGGACAAGATACTCGATGCCGACGAGGTGATAAAGAGCCCCGGCATACCCGAGACGGCGCCTGTCATGAAAGAGGTGCGCAAGAAAGGCATACCCGTTATCTCTGAGATAGAGTTCGGCGGACGTTACAGCAAGGCGCGCCATATATGTATAACAGGCAGCAACGGCAAGACCACCACCACCACGCTGGTCTATGAGCTTCTCAAGGCTGCCGGCCTCAATGTGGGGGTGGGCGGCAACATAGGCCTCAGTTACGCCTATCAGGTGGCAACCTGCGATTATGACTGGTATGTGCTCGAATTGAGCAGCTTCCAGCTCGACGACACCTTCACCTTCAGAAGCGACGTGGCCGTTTTGACCAACATAACGCCCGACCACCTCGACCGTTACGATTACCGCATCGAAAACTATGTCGACAGCAAGTTCCGCATAATACGCAACCAGCGTCCGGACGACTTTTTCATCTATTCGGTGGACGACGGCCTCACCATGAAATATGTGTGCGACCATCAGGAGCGCATGACCATGCGGAGTCTTCCTTTCACTGCCAAAGAGACCCTGTTGGAGGGTGCCTATATCGACAATGGCATGATGAGCATAAGCTGCAACGGCCGCGAGTTTCTTTTCGATCCCTCGCGCATGCAGATAAAGGGCCGTCACAACATATATAACGCCATGGCGGCCGTTATGGCGGCCATGATAGCGGGCGTGGACGATGACACCATTACAGAGGTGCTTTGCTCTTTCGGCGGCGTTGAGCACCGCATGGAGGTGGTCGACGAGATAGGCGGTGTGCTCTATGTCAACGACTCCAAGGCCACCAATGTCGACTCGGTGTGGTATGCCCTCGAGAGCATGACGCGTCCCACGGTGTGGATTGCCGGAGGTACCGACAAGGGCAACGATTACGAATGTCTCAAAGAGCTGGCCAAAGGCAAGGTGCGTACCCTCGTGTGCATGGGTCTCGACAACGACAAGTTGGTCAAGGCCTTTACGGGCGTGGTGCCATTCGTTTACTCCACCTCGTCGCTCGATGAGGCCATGGAGATGGTGGCCACGGTGACCCATCCGGGCGACTGTGTGCTTCTGTCGCCGGCATGTGCCAGCTTCGACCTGTTCAAGAACTATGAGCAGCGTGGCCGGCTGTTCAAGGAGTGCGTCCGCAACATAGAACAGATCAAACGCAGGGCGCAGGAGAGAGAGTGACCCCCGGCTCCACAAAGCGATACACCCGAAAGGTGCCGCCGCTGAAAAGGGGAGGGGCGAGAAAGCGGCGGCGTGACAGGTGAGGTAAATGGTCCTGACAAAAGTGGGGTGAAAGCAGGGGCCGACGGTGCGTTTGGCATGACGCATGGTATATGAGCGGGGAGGCACTCCCCTCCGATTATGACGGCGCCGCTTAATATGGCGTCGTGGTGCGACCTATAGCCACTCGAGGCGGGCGCTGTCAAAGAGGACGGTGACGTTGAAATATGCGGCAGCGAGGCTTTGGGTCCAAGGGCATGAAAAGGCTGTTTATGATATATTAATAAGAGTGTTATGGAGTCTGGCGGCAGAAAGAGAATGTTCGGGGGCCTTATCGGCGGCGATAAGACCTTGTGGATGATTATACTCATACTGTCGCTCTTTTCCGTGCTCGT
Source organism: uncultured Rikenellaceae bacterium (assembly GCA_947054185.1). Lineage (GTDB taxonomy): Bacteria > Bacteroidota > Bacteroidia > Bacteroidales > Rikenellaceae > CASDZP01. Next base: position 17,154 of record CAMRVW010000008.1, read on the forward strand.
CGTTTACAGTTCGACGGCCTCTATGGCATACAAAAAGCTCGACGGCGACACCAGTCACTTCCTCATAAGGCAGATACGCTTCATAGCGCTGGGTCTGGCGGTGATATATGTCTTTCACCTTATCAACTATCGCCGATATTTCGACAAGGCCAGGCGCAATTTCCGTATATCCATATTCCTTTTGCTTCTCACCTTTGTGGTGGGCGTCAGTTACAACGAGGCCAAACGATGGCTCGGCATACCCGGCACGGGTCTTACCTTTCAGCCCTCCGAGCTGGTCAAGATAACGCTGATAATCAACACGGCGGCTTTTCTTGCCTCCAAGCAGAAGATCATATCGAGCACCTCCATACTGCCGTCGTTCCGCAAGTCTGACTGGGAGAGGAACCCCGAGCGTAACTATCGCATAATGCACGAGATAACGGTGCCGTTGTTGTTGCCCATGGTGCTTTCGTGTGTGCTTATCATGGTCTCCAACCTCTCGACGGCGCTCATTTTGGCGGCCACGTGTCTTATAGTGCTTATCATAGGTCGCGTCAAGTGGTCTGAGATATGGCGTCTTGTGGGCGCCTCGCTTGTGCTGTTTCTCTTTTTCGCCGGCACCCTCAAGGTGCTCAACGTGGGTCGTGTCGACACGTGGATGAGTCGTGTGGAGACCTTCTTTTCGGGCGAGGAAGAGGTTGGCGACAACCACCGCATAAGCGACAGCCAGTTCCAGTCCCATCAGGCCAAGATGGCGGTGGCCTCGGGATGGCTCATGGGGCGCGGTCCGGGTAACAGCACCCAGCGCTCCAACCTGCCCCACCCCTATTCCGATTATGCCTATGCCTTCATCATAGAGGAGTACGGCTTCCTGGGTGCCCTTTTCGTGCTGGGCTGCTATCTGTGGATATTCTATCGCAGCATCGTCATATTCCGCAAGTGCGACACCGCCTTCCCCGCGCTGCTGGTGCTGGGACTGAGCCTCACCATAACCATACAGGCGCTTTTGCACATGCTCGTGTCGGTCGACGCCACGCCTGTTACGGGTCAGACTCTGCCCATAGTGAGCCTCGGGGGCTCGTCGCTGATATTCACCTGCATGTCGCTCGGTATCATACTGGGGGTGAGCCGCCGTCAGAACGAGTTGGAGCACCGTCGCGCCGTGGCCGAGAAACGTCGCCTCAATATAGACGAGTGGCAGCACGTGATGTTTGAAGAGGAGGGTGCCGCAGGGCAGATAGACTCGACCAAGCGCATAGCCTATCAGGGCGTGGTGTGGCATAACCCCGAAGATGACGACGACCGTGAGTATAATGGCGAGCTCGAGGAACAATGGAATTACGGAGACTATTATGACGACGACGAAAAAGAGGAAGATTATAGTTAGCGGCGGCGGCACGGGCGGCCATATATATCCTGCCGTGGCGGTGGTTGAGGCTCTGGCAAAGAGACCGGGATATCATGACTGCGAGGTGATATTCGTGGGCGCCTTGGGTAAGATGGAGATGACCAAGATACCGGCGCTCGGCTATCGCATCGTGGGGCTGCCCATATCGGGGCTAAAGCGTAAGTTGAGCCCCGGCAACCTGCTGTTGCCTTTCAAGGTGTGCAAGAGCCTTGCGATGGCATCGAGGCTGTTGCGCAAAGAGTGTCCCGATGTGGTGATAGGCTTCGGCGGTTATGCCAGCCTGCCGCTATTGTGGGTGGCCCAGAGGCGCGGTGTGCCCACGGTGTTGTGGGAGGGCAACTCGTTTGCCGGCCTTGCCAACAAGATGCTGGGGCGTCGGGCCTCTAAGGTGTGCGTGTCATATAACGGCATGGAGCGTTTCTTCGCCGCCGACAAGATAGTGTTCACAGGCAACCCTGTAAGGGATGGTTTCTCACGTGTGGCCAAGAAGAGCCCCGAGGCCTTTGCCCACTTCGGTTTCCCGGCCGACAGACCCGTGCTCGTGGTCACGGGCGGCAGCCTCGGAGCGCGCGTCATCAACGAGGCGATAATGGCGGCCATGGACGATATCGTCAGCCGCAAGCCATACAGCCTGTTGTGGCAGACGGGCGCCTATTATCACGACGAGATGGTCCGCCGCATGGAAGAATACGGCGGCCCGGATAATGTGAGGGTTGTGCCCTTTGTCGACCGCATGGATTACGCCTATTCCATTGCCGACCTCGTGGTGGCCCGCTCGGGAGCCTCGACCATAACGGAGCTTTCGCTCACCTCCACGCCCGCACTCTTTGTGCCCTCGTCGTTGGTGGCCGAAGATCACCAGACCAAGAATGCGCGCGCCATTGTCGAGATAGGAGGTGCCGTCATGTGCTCCGACAGCGAGGCTGTCGAGAGAGTGGGCGCCCTGGCCTGCGAGCTTCTGTCCGACAGTGCGCGCCTGGAGTCCATGTCGCAGGCCATAGGAGGGTTTGCCCCCCACGATGCCGCAGACAGGGTGGCCGACGTTATTATAGAGCAGGTGGAAAAGTCTGACAAACGGTAAAAGCAAAAGTGTCATGATAAACTTCGAATCGGTATATATAATAGGTATAGGAGGCATAGGCACCAGCGCCCTTGCCCGTTACTTCAAGGCCGAGGGCTATCCTGTGGCCGGTTACGACCGCACCCCCTCGCCGCTCACGTCGCAACTGGAGGCCGAGGGGATAGACATTCATTACACCGACGACATAGAATCGGTCGATGCGGTATATAAAAGCGTCGACAGTACGCTGGTGATATATACCCCCGCCGTTCCGCACGACATGGGCGAGCTGACATTCTATCGCACGGGCGGATACACCTTGCTGAAACGCTCTCAGGTGCTGGGAGCGGTCACCGATGGCAAGTATTGCATGGCGGTGGCGGGCACTCACGGCAAAAGCTCCACCACCACCATGCTGGCGTGGTTCAACGCATGCGCTGCCGACGACGGCGACGGTGTCATAGGCTCGGGCAGTGCCTTCATGGGCGGCATATCCAAAAACTTCAACTCCAACCTCCACATAGGGGGCGGCAGACGCATCGCCGTCGAGGCCGATGAGTTCGACAGGTCGTTTCTGAGGCTCTATCCCGACGTGGCCCTCATATCGTCGACCGATGCCGACCACCTCGACATTTACGGCACCCACCGGGAGCTGCGCCAAACCTTCGCCCTCTTTGCGGGACAGATAAAAAAGGGCGGCGCCCTCATTCTCAAACACGGGGTCAGCCTGCCCGTCACACCCGACCATGTGAAAATATACACATACTCGCTCGACGATGCCGCGGCCGACTTCCACGCCGTCAATTGCCGTGCCGACAGTCGCGGCTGTTATATGTTCGACATTGTGTGCCCCGATATGGTGATAAAAGATTGCCACCTGGGCATACCGGGCCATGTCAACGTTGAGAACTGTGTCGGCGCCACCGCCATGATATGGGTGGCCGGCTTTGACCCCGAGCGACTGCGCCTGGCCATGTCAAGCTTCAGGGGCGTTGCCCGAAGGCTCGACGTCCAATATCACGGGGCCCGCAAGATATATATAGACGACTATGCCCACCATCCCGAAGAGCTTCGTAAGACCATACTGTCGGTGCGCGGCATGTTTCCCGGCAAGAGCGTCACAGCGGTGTTCCAGCCTCACCTTTACACCCGTACGCGCGACTTCTGGCAGGGCTTTGCCCAAAGCCTCTCCATGGTCGACAGGCTTGTGTTGCTGCCTATATATCCGGCGCGCGAGGAGCCTATCGAGGGTGTTGACAGCCGTCTGATACTCGATGCCGTCACCATTGCCGATAAATCGATAGTCTCTAAAGACGAGCTTTTGGATGTGTTGGCCCACGACGGCAACGATATATTGATAACCTTCGGCGCCGGCGACATAGACCGCTTCGTCGAGCCTATACGCCTTATGCTTAAACAGGAAGAGTGACAGGCAACAGAGACATACTTACCGATGTGGTGATCGTGGGGCTTCTGTGCGCCGTGGTCATAGGCGGCATGGTGGGTTATTACACCTCGTCGCACAGGCGTGTTGTCGATAAGTTCGATGTGAAGATAGATGGCGGTGACTCGTTGCGGTTTGTGACCCCTGAGAAGGTGATAGCCCTTATAAACGACTCTTTGGGCGGAGTGTCGACAGTGTGGAACACCGACGTCAGACGCATAGAGAAGTTTATCGACTCGTTGGTGTATGTGTCCGATTCACAGGTGTATAAAGACGAGACAGGCACCCTGCACATAGAGATAACGCCGCGGGTGCCGCGTGTGAGAATCATCTCTTCGGGCGGCCGCAGTTTCTATATCGACGACGAGGGGGTGAAGCTGCCCCGATGTGCCGATTTCGTTGCCGACGTTCCGCTTGTCACCATAGGCGATTCGACACTTTCGGCATACTCTTTGCATGGCAGAGGCAATAAATTTATAACTAAAAATTATAATTTTACAGATAATCTGATTAACTTTGCCGTTAAGGTGGAACAAGACCCTTTCTGGAGCGATTTTATCGCGCAGATAAACATCAACGGCGCCGGCGAGGTCGAGCTTGTGCCGCGCATAGGTGCCCATAAGGTGATATTGTGCGACGCTCTCGACTTGGGCAGTGTCGACATATATCTCGACAAGCTCGAGAAGTTCTATTTCCATAAGCTCAGACAGGCCGGGTGGAACCGTTACCGAATCATAAACCTCAAGTTCGACAACTTGATCGTTTGCACCAAATAGAAACACAAAAAGGGGCATTTGCATCGACCCCCGAACGATATACATATATGAAAAGGGATAATAATTACATCGCAGCCATCGATATGGGCACCAGCACCACCGTCATACTGATAGGACGGCGTGCCGAAAACGGTAAGATCGAGGTGGTGGCCTCGTCTGTTGTCGATAACGAACGCGACAGTATGTGGCGCGGCGATATACGCAACATAGACAAGATTGTGCAGTCGGTGCAGAGTGCCTTGCGCAACATAGAGGACGAGTATCGCTTCCGGGTGCAGGAGGCCTATCTCAACCTCTCGGGCAAGCACATCAAGTGCGACTGCAAGTCGGGCTATGTCTCTATCTCCAACAGCGAGGGCGAGGTGAGGCGTGAAGATGTCGACCGTCTGAGCAACGACATGCGCAACATATCGGTGCCCGCCGGCGAGGTTATAGTCCACATAAGACCCCGCATATACAAGCTCGATGACGACAACCTCAGCAGCGAGCCCATAGGCATGATAGGCAAGCGTCTGTCGGGCGAGTTCAATATCATAACCGCCGAGAGAAGCAAGATAGACCTCATCTATCGTTGCCTCAGACGCGTGGGTGTGGGTGTGGCCGATGTGGTGCTCAGCTCTCTGGCCTCGGCGGAGGCCGTCTTGGTGGACGACCAGAAAGAGCTGGGCGTTGCGGTGCTCGATTTCGGCGGCGGCACCTGCGATGTGTGCATCTATCACGACAAATCCATCCGCTTCCTTGGCGTGATACCGTTCGGAGGCTTGGACATAAACTCGGACATACGCTCTTGCGGTGTGCTCGAAAGGCTTGTCGAGAGGCTCAAGATAAAGTTCGGTTGCGCGCTCTCTTCCGAGATTCCCGACTCGCAATATGTGCGTCTTCCCAGCATCAACAACACACCCTCCAACGAGATATCGCAAAAGCAACTGGCCTCCATCATAGAGGCGCGCCTGGAGGATATCAGCGACCAGTTGCAGATGATAATCAAAAACTCGGGTTATGAGGGACGTCTGGCCGGCGGTCTTGTGCTCACCGGCGGAGGTGCCAACCTCAATATGATAAAGGAGTTCTTCGCCCGTCGGGTCGATATGCCCGTCAGGATCGCCACCCCCGACCTTTACGTCACTGACGATACGGCCGAGCGCGTGGCCTCGCCTCAGTTCTCCACGGCCGTGGGTCTGTTGCTCATAGCCTCGTCCATAGGACGCACCACCTCTGTCGTTCCGTTGCGTCCCGCGGGCGAATCGGTCTTCGACCCTTATGCCAATGCCGACAGCGACGATGATTATGGCAGCGATGCCGACTTCGACGACGACATGGGCAATGACAACGCCGGATCATCGTATGGCGGCGGTTTCGGCACCTGGATCAAACGTACCATAGGAAAGGTGCGTGAGACCATCGACCCCGAAGAGAAACTCGAAGACGACGCCCTTTAGCTTTCTGCCGCAATGGAGCTTGCGGCAAACGGTTTTGCATGGCGGAGCGCTTTTATAGACGAGACATTAACATTATATTATCGTTATGATGGATTTTATCGACAGCGTTAACATTCAGTCGGGTGACGTTACAGCCTCCAAGATCATGGTCATAGGTGTTGGCGGCGGCGGCAGTAACGCTGTGCGACACATGTATGACCGCGGCATACACAATGTCTTGTTCATGGTCTGCAACACCGACAAACAGGCGCTTGACAAAAACCCGGTGCCCTTCAAGATGCAGATAGGCCGCGATCTTACAGGCGGTCTGGGTGCAGGCAACCGTCCCGAGCGGGGACGCGAGGCGGCGCTCGAAAGCCGTGACGACATACGCGACGCCCTCGAAAAAAGCGGTGTCAAGATGGTGTTTGTAACGGCAGGTATGGGTGGTGGTACGGGCACGGGCGCGGCTCCTGTCATTGCCGAAGTTGCCAAGGAGCTGGGAATGCTCACCATAGCTATAGTCACCGTTCCATTCCGTTATGAGGGCGACAAACGTATCCGTCAGGCCGTTTCCGGCATCGCCGAGATGCGCAAGCATGTCGACTCGCTCCTTATCATCGATAACGAGAATATCAACCGCATGTACGGCGATTTGACCTTCTCCGAGGCTTTCGGCAAGGCCGATGACATATTGACCAATGCGGCCAAGTGTATCGCCGAGACCATCACCAACGCACGACACGTCAATGTCGACTTTGCCGACGTGGAGACCACCATGAGCAACAGCGGTGTTGCCATAATGGGCTTTGCCGTTGCCGACGTTGATACCGACAATCTGGCGGCAACACTCATAGAAGAGGCCCTGATGTCGCCTCTGCTCTCTTATAACGACATCAACGGCGCCCAGAACCTGTTGGTCAACATATCATGGAAAGACAAAGAGCTGACCATGAACGCCTTCACCGCCATCAATAAACATGTTCAGGCCGCCGCAGGTCCCGGTGCCAACCTTATCTGGGGCAGCGGCTATGACGACACGCTCGAAGACGGCAAGGCCAGTGTTGTCATCGTGGCCACCGGCTTTGCCGACCGCAGCTCGCAACATGACTTCGAGGTCTATATGGGTTTGGCGCAAGAGGCGCCCGACTCTGACAATCACGACGTGGTTGCAGCCAAGGTGGCATCGCCTTCTGACGAGGGAGACAAATATTCTGCCGGCGTTCAGGAGCCTCGCCAATTCATACGCCCTTTCATACGCCAGGCCACGCAGCCTTTCGCGCCCTCGCCATCGCATCCTGTGGCCGAGGCGTCATCCGACAAAGTGGTCATATCGTGGGACGATACTCCCCGGGAGGATAAGTCTAAGGTGGCTGACGATGACGATGATGATGACGGTTTTGCCCTGATAGACAGTTTGCAGCAGGTGCATTCCGAATCATATAAATCTGACGCTTCTCAGCCGTCCGCGCGCAACTTCTTCTCGTTGGACGAAGATGACCAAGAGCAGCACGATAACGTTGAGTCTGACGATACCATACTGGTGGTTCAGGCCCGCAAGCCCGTCACCCCTAACACATCCGGCTCGGATGTCGGCCACGGCCTCTTCTCAGACCAGCAGATATTCGAGGAGCCGCAACACCGTGCCGAAGAGCCTGTGAGGCGGCGCCCGCCTGAGAAAGTGAGTCTTGAGGACATGGAAAACATTCCGGCTTACCTTCGTCGCAATATGCTGGTCACACCCAACACCTCAGCCAAAAAGAGGGTCGAGAAGTTGAAACTCAGAGACGAGGATAATTAAAAAATGAGTCTGCCTTAATCAAGGCAGACTCATTTTTTATGATGCGAGACATTCCGGGCTTATGCGGTCGTCTGTGCAGGGAGAGATCGCGGCAGGAGTGTGCTCTCTTTGCCGAGGTGTCGGACCTTTGCTTTACGCCGTATTATGGTTTCAGGGCATATGCCTGTTGTCGGTATGCCGGCGTTTGCTCATGTGCCGGGGGTATCGTTTCTGTATTTGCCTGCGTGTATCATGCGCGCATCATATATCGGGGTGATATTGTTTGCAAAAATGTCACATCGGCTTAGGTAAATGTGAAATCATGCTTACACTTTCGCATAAACATTTCTGCTGCGCCGTTTCTCATGACGCAACCTCCCCCTTATATTAAGGTATGTGTGCCTCTTAGATCTTGTCTGCAAACACCGCCGCAAACGCCTTCCATATGAAGTAAGCGCAGACGACGCATTTTGCCACTGTCCCGAAAAGGAATCCCATCAAAGAGCCGAATCCCGACTTGAGTGCCTGCCCCGTATTTTTGCCACCGAGCAATTCACCGCCGACAGCCCCGAGGAACGGGCCGACTATTATACCCCAGGGCAGGAAGAAGAGGCCCACTATTGTGCCTATGAAACAGCCCCACGTGCCCCATTTGGTGCCGCCGCTGTATTTGCTGCCCAACATGGGCACAATGTAATCGAGCACCTGTATCACCACCACTATGGCTAACCATATGATCAGCTGTTGGGCGGTAAACTGCACCCTGTCGCTGAAATGCAACAGCAACAATCCCACATAAGAGAGCGTCACACCCGGTAACACGGGCAACAGACACCCCAGCAGGCCGACGATAACGCAAATCAGACCGAGAACAATCAAAAAAACATCCATGCTTTATTTAAGTTTTATCACATTACACACCACACCCTTACACAATAAGGATGTGATATGTTTTGTATGCAAAAATCGTGCAAAGATACAACTATTTTAGTTCTGATGTCGCTTTTTCGAGGGATTGTCTGCCGCTTTTGTAAAAGGCCGCCGCCATCTGCCTATTTATTGTCCCTCTCTTCTTATTCTTTAGGCAAGGGGAGGGGCTTCGGCTCTCTATTCGTCTTCTGAGCTCTTCGACTTACCGTTTGTGCAGCAGATAATAAGTAAAGCCCACGATACCATCGTGAGCGTTTACGTCTTACTCTTGTTGTGCTTTTGAAATTGCCGAAGTTTCAGAATATAAGAATTAAAGCTGATGCTTTTTATGTGACGGGCAGAAATGTTTCCGCCGTTGAATGCTTAATTGTCTCTATCGTTTTATCATGGGTGAATGGCTTTTGATTTTCGCACAAAAATCAGATGTAATAACGGAATTAATTGTGATTCAGATTATTATGTGAAGGAAAGCATCGTTTTGCCTGTTTTTGTGCGACTCGGCCTTCTAAAGGTGCATGAGCGTCGTTGCAATGGATTGCGTAAGTGTCGGGGTGTTTCGTCTCAAAAGCAGAACGAGCACATAATCAAAAAATTATCGGCAAATATTTGTAAGAATGATTTTAATTGTTTAGTTTTGTGGCCGAAAGTGTCTGTTGGAGGCAGACGGAGTTTTCAGGTGCGCGTGGCAGGATGTCCTGTCACCTTGTAAAGGTGCCCCGGCTGCTAAAAAATAGTCCGAAAAGTTTGCAGATTAAAATTTTATACATAATTTTGCGAACCGATTTCACTCGCTTCTGCGGTGCGGTGTGTTGCCGGAATGGCGTTGCCTCATTGCTAAGTGGGTGATATTGAGACGGAAATATTGCGGAAATAGCTCAGTCGGTAGAGCATTAGCTTCCCAAGCTAAGGGTCGCGAGTTCGAGCCTCGTTTTCCGCTCCACGGCCGCGAGGTCTTGAATTTGATTTAACTCAAATAATGTAATAAACATGGCAAAAGAAAAATTTGACCGTTCGAAACCGCACGTAAACATCGGTACCATCGGACACGTTGACCACGGTAAAACCACTCTTACCGCCGCAATCACCACCGTGCTTGCTAAAAAAGGTCTCTCAGAGCTTC